>NZ_JBFAPC010000009.1:0-62117 GCF_040675535.1 Patulibacter sp. NPDC049589
TACCCCGGCGTTAAAACCCTCTTCCCCCACCCGACGCTCTCCCGTTCGGGCCGGCGCCCGCCCGCGGAGCGGCCGGGGGCGGGGGGACGCCGAGCTCGCGGCGCCCGCCCACCGCCGCGAGGGCGGCGAGCGCGCGCTCGCCCGCCTGCGCCCCGCGACCGGGACCGCCGCGCTGCTGGACCGCGTCTGCGACGAGCTCGCCGCCGGCTGCGGCTTCGGCCGCGTCCTCCTCTCGCGCGTCACGGACGGTCGCTGGCTGCCGTGGATGGTCAACGAGGCGATCGTCGGGGAGGCGTGGTTCGGCGAGTGGTCCGCTCGCGCGATCCGCCTGGACGACATGCTCGTCGAGTCCCGGCTGCTCGGCCCCGACCGGCCGGCGCTCGTGGCCGACACGGCGGCCGACGACGTCCACCCGATCATCCGCGCGGGCGCGTCGACCTCCTACGTCGTCGCGCCGATCACGCTCGCCGGCCACGTCGTCGGCTTCTTCCACGCGGACCGCCCCGACGGCGGCCGTCCCTGCGACGAGGCCGACCGCGACCTGCTCTGGTCGTTCGCCCACGGGTTCGCCCGGCTGTACGACCGCACGGCGCTCGCCGAGCGGCTGCGGTCGCACCGGCTCGAGGTCACGGAGCTGCTCGAGGGCGCCGCCGGCGCGATCGCGGACATCGCGGACGCCGAGGTCGTCCTCGCCGCCGACCCCGACGACGCCGAGCCCGCGACGCGGCCGCCGGTGGCGGCGTCGCGGACGGGCGGGCGGCTCGGGCGGCTCACGCCGCGCGAGCACGAGGTGCTGGACCTCATCGTCGCGGGCGCCCGCAACAGCGACATCGCCCGGCGGCTCGTGATCAGCGAGGGGACGGTCAAGTCGCACGTCAAGCACGTGCTGGCGAAGCTCGGCGCCGTCAACCGCGCGCAGGCGATCGCCTACTGCCTCGGGGTCCGGCACGACGGGACGGACTGACCGCGCGGAGGTCCGGCCGGCCGACCCGCGGCGCCTCCGCCCCGGGGCACCCCGGGATCATCCCTTCGCGTCACGGGATCACCGCTTCGGGTGACGACGTCGGCGCGACGTCGGCGTAGCGTGCTCGCATGACGTCGACCTCCGTCCCAGGGTCCCGCCGGGACCCGACGGCCGGGCCGCGCCGGAGGGCGGGGGCGGGGGCGGGGTCAGTCGTCGGTCTCGACCTGAGCGATGCCCAGGTAGCGGGCGATGGCCTGCGAGCGGTTCACGGCGCCCAGCTTGCGCAGGATGTGCTTGACGTGGGACTTCACCGTGCCCTCGGTGATGACCAGCTGCTCGGCGATCGCGCCGTTCGTCGCGCCGACGACCATCAGCTCGAGCACCTCGCGCTCGCGGGCCGTCAGTTCGTCGAGGACCGCGGAGCCGCCCGACAGCGCGGAGACCGCGCTGCGCGCGACGATCGAGCCCGCGTCGGGGTGCTTGGCGAGGTCGATGCCGGAGTCGCAGAGCTCGTCCATCATCCGCTCGGCGGCCGCGAGGGTCTCGCGGACGTGGTCGCGCTGGGCGCGCAGCCGCTCGAGCAGGACGGTGCGCTCGTAGATCTTGCCGAAGCCCTCCGCGAAGGCCCAGAGGACGTCGCGGTCGACGTCGTCGACCCGGCGCGCGGACGGGTGGTAGTCGGCGTGGAGGAAGCCCACGACGTTGCCCCCCGGGACGATCGGCGCGGCGACGTAGGACTTCGAGTGACCGGCCTCGACGATGATCGGGCGGTGGATCTCGGTGGTCGGCGCCTCGGTGTCGTAGACGATCGCCGGGCGGCGCTCCCGGACGAGCGAGGCCTCGAGCATCAGCTCGTCGAGCGGGATGCCCTGGTCGATCCACGGCGTGAACCAGCCGTCCATCTCTGCGCCGTCGCTGAAGTGGCCCTTCCACGGCTTCCAGAGCCCGTCGTCGACCCGCGAGAGGACGACGCGACCGAAGCCGCAGCGGGTGACGAGCTCCTGGCAGACCTGGTCGACGAGGTCGCCGGAGGTCGGCAGCGAGCGCAGGCGGGCGAGGCCGGCGGAGCAGTCCGCCAGGCGCCGGGTGCGGAGGCTGAGCTCGTGCTCGTAGAGCTCCGAGGACAGCTGCTGGAGGTCCGCGACGAGTCGACAGAGCCGGGCCGTGTCGGCGGCCGTGGCGACGCTCGACAGGCGCAGGCGCTCGATGCAGCACCACGTCAGCGCGGAGACGATGTCGGCGGAGCGGCCCGGACGGTCCCGGTCGACGCCGGGGACGGCGAGCTCCTGGTCCAGGGCCGTGGCGACGTCCGCGTGGGCGGACATCACGCGGGCCAGCAGCTCGCTCTCGCGCCGCCGCCAGCCCGGGCTCCGGGTGGGCGCCGGGAAGGCGCGGGGCGCGGCCTCGACGCGCTCGTAGGTGCTGCTCATGCGGGACGGTGCTGGTTGCGGGTGAGCCGGAGATACCGCGATACGGCCTCGGCGCGGTTGGACGCCCGGAGCTTGCGGAGGATGTGCTTCACGTGCGACTTGACCGTGCTCTCGGAGACCACGAGCTGGTTCGCGATCTGGACGTTGGTGGCGCCGCTGGCCAGGAGCCCGAGGACCTCGCGCTCGCGGGGCGTGAGCACGCTGTTGATGCGGGCCTCCGGCGCGGTCAGCATCGACGCCGGGGTGACGCCCGCGGCGGCGGTGTCCGGGGCCTGGCGGGCGAGCTGGACCTGCGCGGCGCAGAGGTCGCCGATCATGCTCTCGGTGTCGGCGAACGCCTTGCCGATCCGCTCGTGCTGCAGCGCGAGGCGCTCGACGAGGACCGCACGCTCGAAGATCAGGCCGAAGCCCTCCGCGAACGTCTGGATGTTGTCGCGGTCGTGGCTGGTCAACGGCCGGCCGGACGAGAACGTGTCGGCGTGCAGGAACCCGATGACCGGGCCCGTGGTGACGATCGGCGCGACGACGTAGGCGCGCGTCTCGGCGACCTCGATCAGGGGCCGGAACGTCCGGGCGTCCTCCTGGGCGTCGTGGATCAGGGCCGGGGCGCGGCGGCGGACGAGCTCGGCCTCGAGCATCGAGGTCACGAGCGGGATCTCGGCGCCGGCGATGAAGGACTTCAGCGCGACGTTGGTCGGGTGCTCCTCGTCGGTGACGAGGTGCAGCGTGTGCGGGACCCAGGTGGACCCGCGGACCCGGGAGATCATCGCGCGGTCGAACCCGCAGGCCGCGCACAGCTCGGCGGGCGCCGCGTCGATCAGGGCGACGGACGACTCCTCCTGGCGGATCCGGGCCAGGGCGCTGTGGATGCGGTCGAGCGTCTGGAAGCGGAGGCCGAGGGTGTGCTCCCGCAGGTCCGACTGGAGCTCACCGACCTCGACGAGCAGCTCGCAGAGGTCGGCGGCCTGCTCGGCGCCGAGCTCCGGCGCCGCGAACTCGGCGCTGATCTCCGCAGAGACGGCGGTCAGCGTCGCGACGATCTGGCGGGCGGGCTCGGGGTTGGGATCCGGCGGCTCGGCCGAGATCATCGAGCGGGTCGTGAGGGCGAGGCCGCGCACGCGAGCTTCGATGTCGGTCAGCTCTCCCTGCGTTCGTGTCGTGGGCATGCGGGTCCTCTCGTGGCGGCCGGCTGGGGTGTCCGTGCCGATGCTCACCCAAGACCTTAACCGTACGGCGTTCCCGGCGGGGAGCAGTTGCGAACGGCGGTCGCGTTCGTGCGACGGGACCGGACGAGTGACGCCCGGGCGCGAGGGCGCTCGCGCGAGGCTGAAGGGGGTGCCGGACGGTGCGCTCCACCTACGGGGGGTGCCAACCCCTCGCCGGTGGGATGGCGCGGGACGGGCGTTCGGCAAGGATCATCTCGATCCTTCGCGCGCCACTGGGGCGGCGACCGGCACACCGACCTCGGGGAGACGACTCATGGCCACTGTGGGCGTGCAGCACCACAAGATGTTCATCGGCGGGCAGGAGGCGGACGCGGACGACTCGTACGAGATCCGCAACCCCGCCAACGAGGAGCTCGTCGCCACCGTCGCGAAGGGCACCCTGGAGCACGCCGACGCCGCCGTCGCCGCCGCGAAGAAGTCCTTCGAGGCCGGCAGCTGGTCGCAGCTGGGCCCGGACGACCGCCGCCAGGTCATGCTGGCGATCGCCGACGGCATCTCGGAGAACATCGACGAGCTGATCGAGGCCGAGATCTCGGCCAACGGCGCGACGATCCGCCAGGCCGGCGGCTTCCACATCGGCCTCGCCGCCCCGCACTTCACGTACTTCGCGGAGCTCGCCGGCAAGTTCGAGGCCGAGGAGGGCATCCACACGGCGCCCTACCCGACGATCTCGCAGAACATCCTGCGCCGCGAGCCGATCGGCGTCTGCGCCGGCATCCTGCCGTGGAACTTCCCGCTCGTCCTCGCGCTGTGGAAGATCGGCCCGGCCCTCGCCGCCGGCAACTCGATCGTCATCAAGGCCGACGAGAAGACGCCGCTGTCGACGCTCCTCTTCGCGAAGATCGCCAAGGAGGCCGGCCTTCCCGACGGCGTCCTGAACATCATCACCGGCGACGGCCCCGAGGTCGGCGCCCGCCTGTCCGGTCACCCGGACGTCGGCAAGATCGCCTTCACCGGCTCGACGGCCGTCGGCCGCGAGATCATGAAGGTCGCATCGCAGACCGTGAAGAAGGTCTCCCTCGAGCTCGGCGGCAAGGGCGCCGCCGTCGTCCTCGACGACGTCGACATCAACACCGTCGCCGACGCCGCCATCTTCGGCTGCTGCCTCTACAGCGGTCAGATGTGCGAGTCGATCACCCGCCTGATCGTCCCCGAGTCGATCCACGACGAGCTGGTCGCGCGCATCGTCAAGCGCATCGGCACGCTCAAGATGGGCGATCCCTTCGACTTCGACACGGACATCGGCCCGGTCGTCTCCAAGCGCCAGCACGACCGCGTGCTCTCGTACCTGAAGGTCGCCCAGGAGGAGGGCGCCGTCGTCGCCGTCGGCGGCAAGGCTCCCGAGGGCGCCGAGTTCGAGAAGGGCTACTGGATCGAGCCGACGGTCTACACGAACGTCACGAACGACATGCGGATCGCCCGCGAGGAGGTCTTCGGACCGGTCCTCGTGGTCATCAAGTACTCCGGCGACTCCGACGAGGCCGTGGCGATCGCCAACGACTCGATCTACGGCCTGTCCGGCGCGGTCTGGAGCGGCGACTACGAGCGCGCCCTCGACGTCGCGCAGAAGCTCCAGGCCGGCACGATCTGGGTCAACGACGTCCACATGGTGACCCCGGAGCTCCCGTTCGGCGGCTACAAGCAGAGCGGCCTCGGCCGCGAGCTCGGCCCCGACGCGCTCAAGGAGTACACGGAGGTCAAGCACATCCACATCGACCTCTCGCAGAAGCTCGAGGCCCGGGCGTACGACCTGGTCCTCAGCAGCGACGACGAGGACTGAGCCCCCGGGGCCGGCTGCGGCCGGCCCTCAGCGGCACCGGAGGACCGACGGGCCCCGTCCACTGGACGGGGCCCGTCGTCGTGCTCCGGGGGGCCGGGGCGAGACGGTCGTCGCGCGCGCGACGACCGCGGCCGGCCGCTAGCGGTGGAAGGCGTGCCGGCGGGTCTCGAGGACGCGCGTCCCGGCGGCGATCGCTCCGACGAGGCGCTCGACCTCGGTGGCCTCCAGGGGCCGTGCGACGGCGATCTCCGCCAGCTCGCGCGCCGTCTTCACGGCGTCCCGGACGCGGTCGTCCTCGCCGCCGACCTCGGCGTGGACCAGGCGCAGCCCGGCCTCGGCCTGGAGCGCCGCGGCCTGCGTGCGACCGTGGTCGAGGTCGAGGAACACCCGGACGAGCAGGTCCTCGCCCTCGAGCACCGGCAGGCGGCCCGTGAGGGCGTCGGCGACGGCCTCGGCGGGCGCGAGGGTCGACGCGCGCGAGGTACGGCGCCCGGGCGGCGACGGGATGTCCAGCGCCTCGGTCCACGCGCCCTCGGCGACCTGGGCCGAGGTGCCGAAGCCGATCCGGACCTTGCGGGCGTCGCGGCGCGCGACCTCGACGACGTACGGGTCCCCGGAGCCCGCGCGGTGGCCGCGGATCGCCCGGTTGAGCACGGACATGCCCTCGTCGACCCAGCGGTGCTGGAGGTCGTTCATCTGGGCGATCTCCTCGAGCCGCTCGCGGGCCTCGCGGTCGCCCGGGATCGGGGCACTCGCCTCCACGTACGCGGCCAGCTGGATCGGGACGTCGTCGGGGCCGTCCTCGGGCTCGAGCAGCCGGGCCTTGCGGCGCAGCCGGCGGCGGCCCTGGGGCACGCCCTGCACGGCCATCACGAGGACGTCGGCGGCGCCGGCGTCGAGGACGGTGCCCGTGACGCGGTCGCGCTCGCCGATCACGAGTGGCTCCTCGCCCGGGCCACCGGTGCTCGCGAGCGCGCGGCTGAGCCGGCGCTCTGGCACGACGACGTACCGGCCTGCACCCGGTCCCACGGCATGCGTGAACTCGAACTGCACGAAGAGAAAGAACGGAGCCACGCGGCGACTCTATGCGGGAGAGCGGGGCCAACAGGACGAAAATCACAGACACCCCCACCAGCGGGTGATGGATCTCCCACCCACGACATATCCCTTCGCTCATGCGCCCGCCGTACGATCGGCTGGCAGCGCGGTGCCCGGTGGATCCGGATGCCCCGCCGACGAAATCCGGGTGCTGCGACGAAGGAGAAGTGGGCGATGACCACGGGACGGGGTCTGCTCCATCGCGAGATGGGCGACGACGCAGGAGGCATCGGCGCCGACGCCGAGACGAAGGCGCTGCTCGACGCCGCGCACGAGTACAGCCTGCACGAGGGCCAGCCGGGCTTCAAGGAGAAGAACCCGGGCGACTTCTGGTCGATCGAGTGCGTGGACGTCTACAAGTCGTTCGGCCGCAAGCCGATCCTCAACGGCCTGAACGTGGGAATCCCGGAGGGCATGATCACGGTCATCCTCGGGCCGTCCGGTACCGGCAAGTCCGTCGTCATCAAGCACCTCATCGGCCTGCTGTTCCCGGACTACGGGGACATCATCGTGCACGGCGACTCGGTGCCGAACCTGACGACGTCGCAGCTGCTGCAGATGCGCCAGAAGTTCGGGATCCTGTTCCAGGACGGCGCGCTCTTCGGCTCGATGAACATCTTCGACAACGTCGCGTTCCCGCTCCGGCAGAACACCGACATGCCGGAGGACGAGATCGCCGAGGTCGTCAACCAGCGCCTCGCCGAGGTCGGCATGGGCCACGCCGGCGTCCTGATGCCGAACGAGCTCTCCGGCGGCATGCGCAAGCGCGCCGGCTTCGCCCGCGCGCTCGTGACCGAGCCCGAGATCGTCATCTTCGACGAGCCGGACTCCGGTCTGGACCCGGTCCGCACCGCGCTGCTGTGCGAGCTCATCGTGAAGATGCACGCGCAGCACGGCGGCACGTACGTCGTCGTCACCCACGACATCGCCTCGCTGCACCAGATCGGTCAGTACATCTCGGTGCTGTGGAAGGGCCGCATCGTCCAGGCGGGCGCCCGCAAGGACATGTTCGAGTCGGACAACCCGTTCGTCCGCCAGTTCATCAACCGCAGGCTCGAGGGCCCGCTCGGGATGGACTGACCCGGATGCCTCCCGAGCGGTGCGTCCCGCGCCGCTCGGGGTCCCATCCGACCACTGTTGCGACGGCCTGACGTGGGGATCCACCGCGACCCGAACGACGTCCCGCAGCAGTTCGACGACGCAGTCATCCCGCACGGCCCACGGCCGCGGACGGGCTGGGTCGCACCGGACGTCGCCGAGCGGCTGCCGGGCCTGGAGCTGCTCCTGTTGGACAGCCCGATCGAGGTCACCACCCGCAGCCCGCAGTGGGCCAAGGAGCGCCTGCGCTTTTTGTCCACCGCCGTGCGCGGTCTCGACGTCCTGCACATGCACCGGCACGAGGCGCCCGCCGCGTACCGCGAGCTCTACCGCAACGTGGGCCGCGACCCCGACGACGACCTCCCCCCGATGGAGGCCGCGTTCGTCCAGCGGCTGGCCGACGGCGGCTTCCCGCAGGACGGGCTGCCCAGCGACGCCCTGATGATCGTGCTGGCCGAGACGGGCATCCCGATCTGGGCGGTCGACGCCGAGCTGACCGACGGCGGGCTCGGCATCCGCCGCAGCCTGGCGGGCGAGATCCCCGTGCCGGCCGGGTTCGACCCGGAGCTGACCGCGGGCCACCTCGTGGTCGCCGACGACCACGGCGTGATCTCGGAGCTCTGCCGTCCCCCGCGGCCCGTGCGGGCGATCGCCCGGGACACGAGCCACGGGGTCTTCTACTGCGTCAAGCCGGAGGGCGTCTCCGAGCTGCGGGTGCAGGAGGCGTTCTGGATGTGCCTGGGGATGCTGACGCCGTGATCACCGGTTCCTGCCCGGGCGAACGGCGGTGCGGGGTATGGGATGGGAGCACCTCATGTCCGCCCTTTGGGGGATGCCGACACTCCCTCCGGATGGTTGCCTTGTGTGATCCTCATCCCGTACGTTGTGTTTAGCAGCATGGCCCTCGGGCGTCCGCACTGCGTCCGGAGGGACTTCGGCGCAGGCGGCGAACCGGGGGATCGGAGTTTCGTGGGCGTCGCCCCGCACCAGGCACGCCCGTCGCACGGGCCTCCCTCGTGCCCGGTCGCCGCGTCACGCACCTGAGGGTTCTGGAGAGCATCACGTGAGTCGCAAGACCAAGATCGCAGTCGGGCTGTCAACCGCAGGGGTGGTCGCTGCCGGGTTCGGCGCGGCCTCGTCCGCGTCAGCCGAGTCGCGGACCCTGACGGTCACCCTCGCGGGTGGCACCGTGCTGCAGATCAACGTCGACGTCCCACCAGGGACGCCGATCGACCAGATCCCGCTGCCCGACCTCGGCGGCCTCGTCGTCCGCGTGACGGGCCCCGGCCCCGCGACGACGCCGGCCCCGACCACGCAGGCCGCCCCGGCCACCCCGGCGCCGCCGGCCGCGACGACCGAGGCGACGCCCCCGGCGGGCACGACGGAGCAGGCCGCTCCGACGAGCACGGACAAGAAGAAGGCGAAGAAGTCCAAGCGCAAGGGCTGGGACATCGGCGACGTCGCCAAGTCCGCCGGCGCGACGGCGGCCAAGGACGAGAAGGAGCAGACCGTCGACCCCGCCGCGGGCGCCGCGTCCGACACGTCCGGCGACGCGACGGGCCCCGACGGCACGACGACCCGCGACGCGGGCGGCGCCCCGACGCCGGCCGACCCGACCTTCTCGCTGTCGGTCCCGGGTGCCGCGCCGCGCGGCGTCCCGAACTTCTTCATCGACAAGTTCCGGATCCCGCCGTTCCTGCTGCCGATCTACCAGGCCGCGGGCGTGCAGTACGGGGTGCCGTGGGAGGTCCTCGCCGCGATCAACGAGATCGAGACGGACTACGGCCGCAACCTGTCGGTCTCCTCCGCGGGCGCGCAGGGCTGGATGCAGTTCATGCCCGCCACCTGGAAGGGCTACGGCGTCGACGCCAACGGCGACGGCTCCGCGGATCCGTACAACCCGGTCGACGCGATCTTCGCCGCCGCGCGGTACCTCCGCGCGGCCGGGGCGGAGAAGTCGATCAAGAAGGCGATCTTCGCCTACAACCACGCCGACTGGTACGTCGACTCGGTGCTGCTGCGTGCGCGCCTGATCGGTGGCCTGCCGCCGGATCTCGTCGGCTCGCTGACCGGCCTGACGCAGGGCGTCTTCCCGATCTCCGCCAAGGCGCGGTACGCGGGCGACGACAGCAACCAGAAGGCCCGCGCCCGCACCAAGGGCAAGAACGCGGCCAAGACGGTCGAGTCGTCGAAGCTGAAGTCGACGAACATCTTCTCCCGTTCCGGGGCCGGTGCGGTCGCGGTGCAGGACGGCCGGATCGTCAAGGTCGGCCGCAACCCACGTCTGGGCAGGTTCGTGCAGCTGCGCGACGTGTACGGCAACACGTACACGTACGGCAACCTGAAGACGGTCGCGGAGTTCTACCCCGTGCCGAAGGCCGGCGCGATGAAGAAGGCCGAGAAGGCCGAGGCCCGCCGCCAGGAGCGCCTGGCGAAGGCCAAGGACCCGGTGCCGGAGGCCGCGGCCACGGCCGGCGAGCAGGCCGCGCCGGCGAAGGTCGTCTCCGACGCCGTCAAGGGCGTGGCGGACGTCGCCCGCGACGTGACCGAGCAGGTCACCGGCAACACCGAGCCGTTGTTCGCCAACCCGGCGCGCCCGCTGGCGAAGAAGCACGGCGGCGCCGAGCAGCTCGCCAACGCCGGCCTCGAGGACGGCTCCTCGAAGGTCGCGCTGAACGGCTGGGACAAGAAGGACGTCGAGCTCAAGCGCCTGAAGAAGGGCGCCCGCGTGATGGCCGGCACCGTGCTGGGCCGGATCGGCAAGAAGAAGGGCTCGTCGACGACGCCGCACCTGCAGTTCGAGGTGCACCCCGCCGGCAAGGGCTCCCCCCGCGTGGACCCGAAGCCGATCCTCGACGGCTGGAAGCTGCTGGAGTCGACGGCGGTCTACCGCGCCAAGGGCTCCAACCCGCTGTTCGGCGACGGCACGGCCACGGCCGGCCAGGTCCTGCTGATGAGCAAGGAGCAGCTCCAGCAGCGCGTCCTGAGCAACCGCAACCTCGGGATCTACGAGGAGGGTCGCCGCGACATCGCCGCCGGCGCCATCGATCGCCGCGTGCTGGCGACGATGGAGTACCTGACCGCGTCGGGCCTGCGGCTGACGATCTCGTCGCTGCGCTCCGGCCACGGCAAGATGACGACGTCCGGCAACGTGTCGGAGCACTCGACCGGCAACGCGATGGACATCGCGTCGGTCAACGGGATCACGATCTCGCCGAAGACCCAGGGCCCGGGCTCGATCACCGACTCGACGATCCGTCAGTTGTTGCAGCTGCAGGGCACGATGAAGCCGCACCAGATCATCTCGCTGATGACGCCGGCGGATTTCCCCGGGGCGGACAACATCCTGGCGCTGCCGGACCACGACGACCACATCCACGTCGGGTTCAAGCCGCAGGGCGGCACCAGTGGGGAGCTCGGCAAGCAGGTCCAGCAGCTGCTGGAGCCGGGCCAGTGGATCAAGCTGATCGACCGCATCGGCGAGATCACCAACCCCGAGGTCTCCCCGACCGTCTCCAAGTCCGCCATCAAGACCGGAAAGGCCGGCAAGGGCGACTAGTGCTGCCTCGCGTCGGTCGGCATCCCGGACCCGGGACACAGGATCGACGCGTCGTGCGAGGATCGTGACGATGTCCTCGTCGCCCCCCACCGCCGACGCCACCGCCCCGGGAGCCACCGCCACGCGCGGGGGGCTCTCGGCCCGCGGGGTCCGGGTCCAGGCCAACGGCCAGACGCTCGTCCGCAGCGTCGACATCGACGTCCGGCCGGGCGAGCTGTGCGCGATCATCGGCGCGTCCGGCGCCGGCAAGTCGACGCTCCTGCGCGTGCTGGCGGGCGTGAACGCGCCGAGCGCCGGCACGGTCACGGTCGACGGCGAGCACATCGACTACGCGACGGACTCCGTCGGCTACGTGCCGACCGGCGACCTCGTCCACCCGCAGCTGACGGTGCGCGAGGCCCTGAGCTACGCCGCCGCCCTGCGCGCCTACGACGTGCCGGCCCGCGAGCGCGAGGCCCGCGTCGAGGCGGTGCTCGAGGAGCTCCACATGACGCACCGCGGCGACGCGCAGGTGCGGTCGCTGTCCGACGGCGAGCGCCGCCGCGTCGGCTGCGGCACCGAGCTCGTCGGCGACCCCTCCGTGGTCGTGCTGGACGAGCCGACGTCCGGCCTCGACCCGGGCCTCGAGCGCCGGCTGATGGTCTTGCTGCGCGAGCTCGCCGATCGCGGCCGCGCCGTCCTCGTGACGACGCACGCGACCGGCAGCCTGCGGCTCGTCGACCGCATCATCGTGATGGCCTCCGGCGGCCGCGTCGCGTTCGTCGGCTCGCACGACGAGACGCTCCGCCACTTCGGCGCCGAGTCGATCGACGAGGTCTACGCGGCCGTGGAGGCCTCGGACGACACGTCCGACGTCGTCCCGTCGCGCCCCTTCGAGGCCGCCGCCCAGACGTCCAACAACGCGTCGGCCCGCCGCCGCGCCGCGCCGCCGATGTCCTCGCAGATCCGGACGCTGTCGTCGCGCTACGCGCTCTGCATGCGCCGCGACGCCCGCTCGCTGGCGCTGATGATCGGCCAGGCGCCGATCATCGGCATCGCCATCGGGCTGACCGTCCCGGCGAACATCCTCTCCAACTCCCTGCTGGGCGCCTACTACGGCGTGCTGCTGGCCTTCATGGTCGTCATCGGCGCCGTCTGGCTCGGCCTGATCGCCGCCTGTCGCGAGGTCGCCCGCGAGCGCGACGCGCTGCTGCGCGAGGCCGCCGTGGGCGTGCGCCTGGACGCGTACCTGATGTCGAAGTGCGCGGTGATCTTCCCGCTGGTGGCGTTCCAGACGCTGCTCCTGGTGATCCCCGTGGCGGTGCTGCAACCGCCCAACGGGGCGATCACCCAGTACGCGGGGGTGCTGGCGGTGTCGATCGTGGGCGCCTGGGGCGCCGTCGCGATCGGCCTCCTGGTCTCGGTGCTCGTGCAGAACGCCGGCCAGGCCACGACGGTCCTGCCGCTCGTCGTCATCCCGCAGCTGCTGCTCGCCGGCGCGCTCATCCCGCCGTCGAAGATGATCGCCCCGATCAAGGCGCTGTCCGACATCACGCTGGCCCGGTGGACCCTGTCGGGCATCGGCAACTCGCTGGAGCTGGCGGGGAGCGTGTCCTCGACCGAGGGGCTCTCGGACGCCACCGGTCTGCGGGGCGAGTTCTTCAACTCCGGGCTGATCCAGCCGATCCTGATGATCGCGCTCCTGAGCGCCGTCACCCTCGTCTTCACCGCGATCGTCCTGGACCGCCGCGTCGTCAACGCGATCTACGACGAGTACGACCTGCTGGACGAGGGCCCCGGAGGCGGCGCCCCCGCCGTGCGGCCCGCCGCGACCGCGGCCTGATCCCGGGCGGGTCGGCCCGGGCGGCCCCGGTCCCGGCCGGCCCGGCGGCCCCCGACGCCGTTCCCGGCGGCCGGAGGTCCCGGCCGCCCGTCAGCCCCCGTCCCGCAGGAGGTCGCGGAGCTCCGTTCGGCGGATCTTCCCGCTGACGGTCTTCGGGAGCTCGGTCACGAAGTGGATCTCGCGGGGGTACTTGTACGGGGCGGTCAGGGTCTTCGTGTGGTCCTGGAGCTCTTTGGCGAGCGCGTCGGTGGGCTCGTGGCCGGCGGCGAGGATGACGAAGGCGGTGACGATCTCGGTGCGCTCGGGGTCGGGCTTGCCGACGACGGCGGCTTCCATCACGGCGGGGTGCTCGACGAGCGCGGACTCCACCTCGAACGGGCCGATCCGGTACGCGGACGACGTGATGACGTCGTCGTCGCGGCCCTCGAACCAGAGGTAGCCGTCGGGGTCGCGGGCGGCCTTGTCGCCGGTGAAGTACCAGCCGTCGCGGAAGCGCTCCGCCGTGGCCTCGGGGTTGCCGTCGTAGCCGCGGAAGAGCCCGATCGGCCGGCGCTCGCCGTCGGTGCGGACCGCGATGTCGCCGACGACGCCGTCGGGCGCCCGGAGGCCGTCGTCGTCCAGGACCTCGACGTCCCAGCCCGGGACGGGCAGGCCCATCGAGCCGGGCCGGACCTCCACCGCCCGGTAGTTGGCGACGAGCACCGACGTCTCGGTCTGGCCGTACGCGTCGTAGACGGTGAGGCCGCCGGTGCCCCGGGCCCAGACCTTGATGACTTCGGGGTTCAGGGGCTCGCCGGCGCTGGTGCAGTGGCGCAGGGCCGAGAGGTCGTGGGCGCCGAGGTCGGCCTGCACCAGCGTCCGGTAGAGCGTCGGGGGCGCGCAGAACGACGTCACGCCGTGGCGGGTGATGATCCCGAGGATCGTGTCGGCGTCCGGCCGGCCGAGGGCGACCTGGACGATCGTGGCCCGCTCGTGCAGCTGGCCGAAGAGCCCGCCCCAGGCGGCCTTCGCCCAGCCGGTGTCGGTGACCGTCCAGTGGCGGTCGCCGGGGCGCAGGTCGTGCCAGAAGCGCGCCGTCGGCACGTGCGCCAGGCCGTACTCCTGGGCGTGGGTGACCATCTTCGGGTGCGAGACCGTGCCGCTCGTGAAGTACGTGAGGAGCGGGTCCTCGCGGCGCGTCGGCGCGGTGGGGAGGTCGCCGCCGTCGGCCGGCGTGGCCGCGACGAGGTCCTCGAGGTCGAGCCAGCCGGCGGTCGGGCCGACGGGTGTCGCGCCGTCCGCGTCGGGGCCGGCCGTCGCGCCGTCCGCGGAGGCCTCGGCGGTGCCGCGGTCGCGGCGGGCCGGGGCGCCCGGGCCGGATCCCGGCAGCGCCTCGGCCGCGACGACGATCCGCGTTCGCAGGGTCCCGGGCGGATCCTCGATGGCGTCGACCTTCTCGGCGCCCGCCGCGTCGGTGATCGCGGCGACCGCACCGGCCTCGGTCAGGCGGTAGGCGATGTCCTTCGGGGTCAGCAGGTTCGGGCCCGGCATCGGCACCGCGCCGATCCGCATCGCGCCCAGCACGACCGCGTACCAGGCGGGGATCCGCGGCAGCATCACGAAGACGCGGTCGCCCTTGCCGACGCCCTGGTCCAGCAGGGCGCGGCCGACGCGCCGGGCGTCGCGGGCGAGGTCGGCGGCGGTCTGCTCGCCGGTGACCGCGCCGTCGGGGCCGAGGGAGAGCACCGCGAGCTCGTCGGGCGCGTCCGCCGCCCAGGCCTCGACGATGTCGATCACCGGGTTGTAGACGTCGGGGACGTCGATCCGGAAGGTCGCGCGCTCCGCGGCGTGGTCCAGCAGTCGGGGGGCGGCGTCGCGCGCCGGGGTCGTCAGCTCCATCGGGTCCTCTCGTCCTCGTCGGCCAGGTGCCGAGCGACGCGAGGCTACGGGGCCCGGGCCGCCGTGCCTACGGTCCGAAGGTCGCGATCGTCCTCCCGGGTCGCGGGCGCCCCGCGCGGCGGGCCGGGCCACGCCGGCCCCGGGTGCGGGCGGGGCGGCATCCGGGCGGGGCCCGGGCGCCGCGGGGCTATGCTCGGAGCACCCGCGCGTCGCGTCCCCGCGCGCGCCGCTCCGACCATGACCATCGCCCCGGCACCCGACCCGTTCGCCCCGTCCGCGGTCGTCGACGAGGCCGTCCGGACGCTGACGGCGCGCCTGGGGGCGGAGCTCGCGTTCGGCGGGGTCGTCGAGGAGGACGGCGCGGTGCCGCTGGTCTGCACGGCCCGCGTGACGCCGGCGCGGTTCGCGCGGCTCGCGCCGCGCGCCGGCCGCGGCCTGGGCGGCCGCGTGCTGGCGGAGCGAGCGCCGGTGACCGTCGAGGACTACGGCCACGCGCGCACGATCACCGACGACTTCGCGGGACCGATCGGCGAGGAGGGGCTGCGCGGCCTGGGCTGCGTCCCGATCGTCGACCCGACCGGGGTCGTCGGCCTGCTCTACGCGGGGTCCCGGCGGGCCGGAGCGCCGCCCGGCCGCCTGATCGACGCCCTCGCGCGGCTGGCCGACGACGCCGGCGCGCGGATCAACGCGGCCCGGGTCGCCGCGCTGGAGGACGAGCTGCGCCTGCGTCGCGCGTTCGTGCCGGGGACCGGCGCCGCCGCCGGTGCGGGGCGACCCGACGGCTCGGCCGGCGTCGCGGGCGCCGCCGTCGGCCTGACCGGCCGCGAGCGCGACGTGCTGCGCCTGCTGGCCGAGGGCTGCTCCAACCGCGAGATCGCCGACCGCCTCGTGATCGCCGAGCCAACGGTCAAGGGCCACGTCGGCCATCTGATGCGCAAGCTCGACGCCCCGTCGCGGCTGCGCGTCGTCGCCCGGGCGGGGCGGCTCGGGCTGCTGTAGGCGGGCGCCCGGCCGGGGGACCTACGGCGCCGCGACGCCGTCGGCGGCCATGCCACGCAGGACCAGCTCGGCCAGGCGCCGCGCGCCGCCGGGGCCGAGGTCCTCGACGTCCTGGACCGCGCGGAACGCGAGCCGCAGGTCGTCCGCGCCGGCGTCGTCGCGCAGCGCGCCCTGCTCCCGTGCCCGCTCGACCAGGGCGTCGAGCGCCGCCGCAGCGCGCGGGCGGGCATCGAGGACCAGCGGGTGCTCGGAGCTCACGCTCCAGGCCTCGTGGACCACGCGGTCGGAGAGGGACTCGGTGACGATCTCGAACGTGACGCGGCACAGCGCGGGCCACGCGTCCGCGGCGCCGTCGGCCGCCGACATGAGGTCCACGACCCGGTTGATCCGCTGGACCACGAGCGCCGCGACGATGTCCTCCTTGCGCCCGATCTGCCGGTAGATGCTGCCGACGCCCACGCCGATCGCGTCCGCCAGGACGGGCATCGCGACGTCGAGGCCGTCGCGCGCGAAGAGCTCCCCCGCGACGCGCAGGGCACGGTCGCGCTTCGCGTCGGCGTCGAGGTCCGCCCACGGACGGTCGTCCGGGGTGGTCATCGCGCTCGGGCTTGGGCCGGAACGAGCATTCCGCTAGTGTAGTGGCACGAGGGCGGAATGTCTGTTCCGCCCCGAGTTGGCCCCGACCGCAGGACCCTCCGATGAACCCTCAAGCCACCGACCGCCGCGCGCCGTCCCTGACCCTCGCCGTGCTGGCCCTCGGGGGTGTCGCGTACGCGTTGCTCCAGTCCCTGGTCGCCCCCGCGCTCCCCGACATCCAGAAGGAGCTGAACACGACGCCCTCGGCCGTGGCGTGGGTCCTCACCGGCTATCTGCTGAGCGCCTCGGTCGCCACGCCGATCGTCGGCCGGCTCGGCGACATGTTCGGCAAGGCGCGAGTCCTGATGATCGTGCTCGTGATCCTCTGCTTCGGCACCGCGCTGGCCGCGGTCGCCTCGTCGATCGGCGTCCTGATCATCGCCCGCGTCATCCAGGGCGTCGGCGGCGGCATCTTCCCGCTGGCCTTCGGGATCATCCGCGACGAGTTCCCGCGCGAGAAGGTCGCCGGGGCGATCGGCCTGATGTCCGCGCTGCTGGGCATCGGCGGCGGCCTCGGCATCGTGCTGGCCGGCGTGATCGTCGACAACCTCAGCTACCACTGGCTCTTCTGGCTGCCGCTTGTCGCGATCGTGATCTCGGCCGTCGCCACGCACTTCTACGTGCCCGAGTCGCCGATCAAGACGCCCGGGAAGATCAACTGGGTGGCCGCGGGCCTGATGTCGCTCGGCTTGGCGGGCGTGCTGCTCGCCGTGTCGGAGGGGCAGTCCTGGGGCTGGCTGTCGGGCAAGACCATCGGGCTGTTCGTCGTCGGCCTGCTCCTGCTGGCCGCCTGGGTCCGCACCGAGTTCCGCTCGGACGAGCCGCTGGTCGACATGAACATGATGCGGATCAAGGGCGTGTGGACCACGAACCTCGTCGCGCTGCTGCTCGGCGTCGGCATGTACTCGTCCTTCATCCTCGTGCCGCAGCTCGTGCAGGCGGACCCGGACGCCGCCGGCTACGGGTTCGGCTCGACCGTCACGCAGGCGGGCCTGTTCATGCTGCCGTCCGCGTTCTTCATGCTCTTCGCCGGCGCGTTCGCCGGGAAGCTCGAGGCGCGCTTCGGATCCAAGCCGCCCCTGATGGTCGGCACGGCGTTCACGGCGGCCGCGTTCCTGCTGCTGATCGTGGCCCACGACCAGAAGCTCGGCATCTACCTCTCCTCCGCCCTGCAGGGCATCGGCATCGGCCTCGCGTTCGCGTCGCTCGCCAACCTCATCGTCCAGAACGTCCGCCAGGACCAGACCGGGGTCGCGACCGGTATGAACACGGTGATGCGTTCTCTCGGCGGTGCCATCGGCGGCCAGATCGCCGCGGCGATCCTCGCGAGCGAGATCGTCAACCAGGTGCCGTCCGAGGACGCCTTCACCATCGCATTCGTGTTCTGCTTCGTCGCGCTGCTCGTCGGCCTGGCGACCAGTCTCATCATCCCCGGCCGCCCGCGTCCCGATCGGGCACGCGGCGCGGTCGCCACCGGAACGGAGGCCTGACATGGCCACCCCTGACCCCCGCCCGTCGAGCCCGCTCGACGGCATCGTCCTCATCGCCTACGACGGATCCGCCAACGCGGACCACGCCATCGACGCCGCCGCGCAGCTGCTCGGCGGCGGCAAGGCCGAGGTCGTCCACGCCTGGGAGCCCGTCTCCAGCGCCGCGGCCCGCTCGGCGATCTACGCGATCGCGTACGACGACAGCGGCGTGATGCTCGAGCGCGAGCGGCAGCAGGCCGCGGCGGTCGCGGACGCCGGCGTCGCCCGCGCCCGCGCCGCCGGGTTCGAGGCGACCGGCGGCGCGCTCAGCGGCAGCGGGCCGCTGTGGCAGACGATCGTGGAGCGGGCCGAGGCGCTCCACCCGCGCCTGATCGTCATGGGCACGCGCGGCCTGACGGGCGTGCGCTCCGCCCTGGCGGGGAGCGTGTCGCACCACGTGGCGTCGCACTCCGACGTGCCGGTGCTGACCGTGCCGCTCGGCGACGACCGGTCCCGGAGCGCCGGCTAGCGTCGACGACCGCCCCCGGCCCCGGCCCACCGTGATCCGCCAGCCCGTCCTCGTCCTGACCTCCGGCGACGCGGGCCGGCGGGCGCTGGAGCTGGCGATCTCGGTCACGCAGGCCCACCGGGCGTGCCTGACGATCATGCACGTCCTGGACACCTCGCCGCCGTGGTGGGCCGGCACGGGCGGCGGCGCCGACTTCGCCCAGGCGCAGCGCGAGGCGCACCGGGACGGCGAGCGGCTGCTGGCCGCGGTCCGCGACGAGCTGCCCGGCGACGTCCTCGTCCGGACGTGCGTCCTGCACGGCGCGGAGCGCGCCGGCGTCCAGGTCCTCCGCGCGCTGAAGCGCGGCGACCACGACCTGCTGGTGGTCGAGGCGCCCAGCGCCTGGACCGGCCCGGCCGGGCACGGCAGTGGCTGGCTCGTGCGCCACAGCCCGGTGCCCGTGCTGACGGTCCGCGCGCCCTGCGGATGAGCGCCCGGGGCCGGCAGGCACCAGCCGATGCCTCCGCGGCCGCCGGCGGCCGATCGGCACCATCACGATCGCCCCCGGAGCAGGGAAAACGCCGGGTGGGCCACGCGTCCGGACTAGACTCCAGGTGTGCCCGAGGGGACGCCATGACCGACCGGGGCGCCCTCGTCGACCGGGCGCAGCAGGTCGTCGACCGGGCGCGCCAGGTCCGGGACGACGGCGTCGCCGGCGAGGTCGTCGCGTCCGAGGAGCTGACCGACGTCCTGGCCGACGCCACGAACGACCTCCAGGACGCCCTCCGGCGCCCAGGGGCGACCGATCCCGTGGCCACCGCGCGGCTCTGCCGGCTGCTCGTGTCGCTCACCCGGTTGCAGGGCGACCTGCGCGAGCAGGTCGTCGCCGAGCGGTTCGGGACCGTCGCGCGGATCCACGACAGCCACTCCCGCCTGCGTGACGCCGCGACGGTGGCCGAGCTCCTGCCCGCCGCCGCCGAGGAGCTCGGGCGCTCGTGCGGGTTCGACCGCGCGGCGATCTCGCGCCGGCGCGGGTCGACGTGGCACGTCGAGGCCGTCTGGATCGCCCCGGACACCGACCCGCGCGTGGCCCGCACGACCCGCGACTACCTGACCGAGAAGTGGATCCCGCTGCGGCCCGGGACGGTCGAGTCGCACCTCGTGCAGCGCCGCAGCGCGGCCCTGGTCTCCGCCGACGACCCGGGCGTGGACCGGGCCCTGATCGACGCGACCGGCGCCGGCCGCTACGTGGCGTCCCCGGTGATGTCCGGGGACCGCGTCATCGGCTTCCTGCACGGCGACCGCTTCGGTGCCGACCGCGTCGTCACCGAGGTGGACCGCGACAACCTCTGGACCTTCGGGGAGGGCTTCGGCCTCGTCTTCGAGCGGCTCGCGCTGCTGGAGCGCCTCGACGCCCGCCGGCAGCGCGTGAAGGACGCGTTCGCCGCGGCCCAGGACGGCCTGGCGGCGCTCAGCGACGAGGGGCTCCTGCTGTCCCGCCCCGACCACACGGCGGAGCCGCCGTCGCCCTCGCCCCCGGCGACCGACCGGGCGGGGAAGCTCCTGACGGCCCGGGAGCGCGAGGTCGTCGAGCTCATGGCGACCGGGGCTCGCAACCGCGAGATCGCCGAGCGGCTCGTGATCGGCGAGGCGACCGTCAAGTCGCACGTGCGGGCGGTGGCGCGCAAGCTCGAGGCCACGAGCCGCGCCGACGCCGTCGCGCGGTACCTGCGGCTGGGCGAGGAGCCGTCCTCGTGAGCGTCTCGCCGAGCTTCCCCTCGACGGTCGGGCAGGCCGGCTGGCGCCGGCGCTCCACCACGCTGCACGAGCGGGTGGACGCGCTCGCCGAGCGGGTCGGCCGGACGCTCGTGGCGCTCGACGACGGCCGGCTCGGGTCGGACGTCGGCCGGATCGTGGTGGACGCGGCGCGCACCGGCGATCCCGTCGCGCAGCTCGAGGTGCTGTCCGAGGCGTGCATCGACCGGCTCGGCCACGCCGTGGGCCGGGCCGCGATCGACGACCTCGCCGTGCTGGTCTGCGACGCCCAGGCGCTGCGCCTGGAGCTGCACGACCACGAGCTCGTCAGCCGCACGCTGCGCCTGGCGGACTGCGAGCGCGGCCTCGGGCGCCTGCGCACGTGCACGACGGTCGCGTCGCTGCTGGGCAGCGTGTGCGAGGAGGCCAGCCGCGTCTGCGGGTTCGAGCGCGTCCTGCTCTCCCGCGTCGAGGACGGCCGCTGGTACCCCTGGCTGGTCAACAGCGCGATCGCGGAGGAGCCGTGGGTCGTGCCGTGGAGCCGCCGCTCGATCCCGCTCGACGAGCTGACGCTCGAGGCGCGACTGCTGGTCGACCACCGCCCCGAGCTCGTGCTCGACACGGGCGGGGAGGGGATCCCGGCGATCGTGCGGGACGGCGGCTCGCGCTCCTACGTCGCCACCCCGGTCGGTCCGGTCGGCTCCGCCGTCGGCTTCTTCCACGCCGACCACGGCGCCGAGGGCCCGCGCTGCACCGAGACCGACCGCCAGGTGCTGTGGCGGTTCGCCGAGGGCTTCGGCCGGCTCTACGAGCGGACCGCCCTGCTCGAGCAGATGCGGGCCCAGCGGACGCGGATCCGCGGGCTGCTGTCCGTCGTCGACGACGCGATGGCTGAGCTGACGGAGTCGGAGCTCGAGCTCGCGGTGCACCCCGAGGCCGGCCCGCGCGAGAGCGACAGCGCGCTCTCCATGGCCCGGTCGATGCGGGCTCGGCTGGACGGCCTGACACCCCGCGAGCGGGACGTCCTCGAGCTGATCGTCGAGGGCGCGCGCAACGCCGAGATCGCCGAGCGCCTCGACATCGGTGCCGGCACGGTCAAGTCCCACGTCAAGCACATCCTCGCCAAGCTCGGGGCGGTCAACCGGTCGCAGGTGGTGGCGCAGTACCTCGGCTTCCGGGACGGCTGGGGCGACTGAGGCCCGCTGCGGACCACTGCGAGGCGGGGACGTCGCGCCGCACCGCCGTCGCTGTGGGCGTGGATCCCTCGTCGTGACCGCGGCGAGCCGCCGGTCCGACCGGCCCCCGTCCGCGCTCGGCGAGCACGTCCGCGCGCCCGGTCGTCAGATCGATCCCTCGGACGGCGGCGCTCCCGAGCGGTAGCGTCGTCCCATGGACGACGGCCAGCCATCCGAACCGCGGTCCGCGCGGGTCCGCGGGATGCTCGCCGAGATCGCGCTCCAGCGGGAGCTGCGCGACGAGGCCTACGACGCCGCCGAGCACCCCGCGGCGGCGTGGCTGGAGAGCGGCGAGCTCGGACGCCGTGCCCGCGGTGCCCAGGACGGCCTCGAGGCCCTCGTGATGACGGCCCTCGGCGACGAGGACCCGCCGAGCGACGACGAGCTGGCGGAGACCGGCGGGCTGACGCTCGACGAGGTCGGCGAGCTCCGGGCGCGGCTGGAGGGCGGACCGGGACCGGCCCCCGAGCCGCGCGGGCGCTTCCGACTGCGGGGCCGCGGGCGCTGAGCGCCCGGGCGCCCGGTCAGCCCGCGGGCAGCAGCGCGCGCCACGCGTCCCACAGGCGCGCGGCGTAGACGTCGGTCCCGTGCCGCTCGGCGACGGGCCGGCCCGGCACCCGGGGGTCGTCGGCGTGCAGGTGCGGCTCCAGCGCGGCCCGCCACGCGGTGAGGTCCCACGGTGCGCACAGGCACCCGGCGACGGCCCCGACGGTCTCGGCGTGCGCGCCGGTCGGGGTCGCGAGGACCGGGACGTCGCACGCCAGCGCCTCGACGGCCGCGAGCCCGAAGCCCTCGTGCTCGCTGGGGATCACGACGGCGGTGGCGGCGTTCAGCCACGCCCGCATCCGCTCGGGCGGCTCGCCACCCAGCGTCCGCAGCGGCAGGCCCGCGGCGGCCGCGAGCTCGCGGGCCCGGTCGACGCGCTTGACCCGGCGATCGGCGCCGTAGGGGAAGAGGAGGAAGCGCTCGTCCGGGTCCAGGCCCAGCGCTCGGCGCGCCTCGGCGCGGGGCGTCCGGCCGAAGCGCTCGAGCGCGAGCCCGACCGGCAGCGACCGCATCCTCCCCCGGAACGGCCGGGGCAGCATCGTCTCGAGGTCGGGCGACGCGAGCCCGATCAGCCGCTGGGTCGGCAGCACCGCGAGCGTCACGGGGCGGGTGGTCCGGTGGCGCAGGTCGCGGCCGTGCAGCGTGACGCCGCGCCGGCGGGCCCGGACCGCGAGCGCGGGGACGGCGGTCAGCCCGAAGTGGGCGTGGACGACGTCGTAGCGGACGCCGCGGTGCCGGGACCGCAGGCCGCGGGCGGCCGCGCGGTAGTCGCCGGGCGGGAACTCGTCGAGCTGCACGTCGAGCCCGTCGATCCGCCGCAGGGCCGCGACCTGGTCGCGGACGAAGCCGCCGCGCTCGGGGTGCGCGGCGTCCGGGGCCATGTTCGAGACGACGAGGACGCGCACGGGGGCATCGTGCCAGAGCCTCCCCGGGTGGACCGAGCCCCGCCGGACCCGGACGCGTCCCGGACCCGCGACGCTCGGGTCGCGGCCCGGTCCCTTACAGCCGGGCGGCGAGCTCGGTGCCCTGGCGGATCGCGCGCTTCGCGTCGAGCTCGGCCGCGACGTCCGCCCCGCCGATCACGTGGGGGGTGATCCCGGCGGCCTCCAGGGGCGCGAGGAGCTCACGGCGGGACTCCTGGCCGGTGCAGAGGACGACGTGGTCGACGTCGAGGACGAGGGTCGAGCGGCCGTCGGCGCCGGCGGGGTCGGGGACGGTGAGGTGCAGGCCGTCGTCGTCGACGCGCTCGTACGAGACGCCGCCGTGCAGCCGCACGCCGTGGTGCTCCAGCGCCGCGCGGTGGACCCAGCCGGACGTCTTGCCGAGGCCGGCGCCGTGCTTCGACGTCTTGCGCTGCAGCAGGTGGACCTCGCGCCCGGCGGCGACCGGGGCGACGGTCGCCACGCCGCCGCGCTCGCGCGCCGGGTCGCCGACGCCCCACTCCGCCGCCCACGCGGACCGGTCCTGCGTCGGGGAGCCGTCGTGGACGAGGAACTCCGCCACGTCGTAGCCGATGCCGCCGGCGCCCAGGACCGCGACGCGGTCCCCGACCGGCGCGCCGCGCAGGACCTCGTCGTAGCGCAGGACCTTCGGGTGCTCGACGCCGACGATCGGCGGGACGCGCGGGCGCACGCCGGTGGCGACGACGACCTCGTCGAAGCCGCCGAGCCGCGCGGCGTCGGCGACGGTGCCGAGGTGGAGCGTCACGCCGGTCCTCGCGATCCGGCGGTCGAAGTAGCGCAGCGTCTGGAGGAACTCCTCCTTGCCGGGGACGCGGGCGGCGAGGACGAACTGCCCGCCGATCTCCCCGGCGGCCTCGAACAGCTCGACCGCGTGGCCGCGCTCCGCGAGTGTCGTGGCGCACGCCAGCCCGGCCGGGCCGGCGCCGACGACGGCGATCCGGCGCGCGGTGGCGGCGGGGGCGACGACGAGCCGGGTCTCGTGCGCGGCGCGCGGGTTGACCAGGCAGGTCGCGGTCTTCTTGCGGAACGTGTGGTCCAGGCACGCCTGGTTGCAGGCGATGCAGGTGTTGATCTCGTCGGCGCGGCCGGCGCGGGCCTTCGCGACCCACGCCGGGTCGGCGAGGAACGGGCGGGCCATCGAGATCATGTCGGCCTCGCCGGCGGCGAGGATCGCCTCGGCCTGGTCCGGGTCGTTGATCCGGTTGGACGCCACGACGGGGATGGCGACCTCCGGGCGCAGCCGGGCGGTCGCCATACCCGTCGCGCGGGACGGAGGTGACGATCGTCGGGACCCGCGACTCGTGCCACCCGATGCCGGTGTTCAAGACGGTGGCCCCGGCGGCCTCGACCTCGCGGGCCAGCGCGACGGTCTCCTCCCACGTCTGGCCGTCGTCGACGAGGTCGAGCAGCGAGATGCGGTAGACGACGACGAAGTCGGGGCCGACGGCCTCGCGCACGGCCCGGACGATCTCGACGGCGAAGCGGCGGCGGCGCTCCGGGGTGCCGCCCCACGCGTCGGTCCGGCGGTTGGTCCGCGGGGCCAGGAACTGGTTGATCAGGTAGCCCTCGGAGCCCATGATCTCGACGCCGTCGTAGCCGCCCTCGCGGGCCAGCACCGCGCTCGCCGCGAAGTCGGCGACGGTCCGGCGGACGGTCGCCGCGCGCATCGCCCGGGGCCGGAAGGGGTTGATCGGCGCCTTGATCGCCGAGGCGGACTGCGACAGCGGGTGGTAGGCGTAGCGGCCGGCGTGCAGGAGCTGGAGCGCGATCCGCCCGCCCTCGGCGTGCACGGCGGAGGTCACGGTCCGGTGGCGGCCGAGCGTGCGGCGCGAGCGCAGGTCCGACGCGGTGGGGAAGAGCCAGCCCGTGCGGTTCGGCGCGTAGCCGCCGGTGACCATGAGGCCCACGCCGCCGCGGGCGCGCTCCGCGAAGTAGGCCGCCAGGCGACCGGCGTCGCGCCCGCGGTCCTCGAGCCCCGTGTGCATCGAGCCCATCAGGACGCGGTTGCGCAGCGTCGTGAAGCCCAGGTCCAACGGCTCGAGCAGGCGGTCGTACATTGCTACCGACAGTAGCAAGCGCGGCCGATTCCTACACGGGTGTAGGAATCGGCATGATGCCCGCAGGGGTTGGCGCTCCGGAGTCCTTGCCACGGGTTACTACTCGCGGTAGATTCACGTCCATGACGTCCGTACGCAGGGTCTCCGGGGGTGCCGTCCTCCTGCTGATGCTCGCCGCCGGGCTCTTCATGTGGGCGGGCAACCCCTACTTGTGGATCCGGGTGACCGCGGCGCACGCCGACTCGCAGAACCTGACGATGGGCCAGGCCGCGTTCGTCCTGGTGGCGATCGCGATCACGGGCTTCGTGATGGTGAAGGTCCTCGCGGTCCTCAACGGCCTCTACGCCAAGGCGATGGGCGGGTCCGACGACGTGACGGTGCGGATGCCGTGGAACCAGTCGATGCGCGACGGTCGCACGACGGGCAGGACGACCTCCGCGCTGGACGTCGTGATGGTCGTCTCGGTCTCGGTCGCCCTGCTCGCCGCCGCGATCTGGTTCTTCTTCTTCGCGACCTACGTGTAGGGAGGGCATGCGGGCCCCGCCCCGAGCGTCTCGGGTCGGAGGCGCCCCGGAGGGCGACGGGGCTCGGGGCACCCGCAGGGATATTCGGGGTCGCAGGGCCCGGATCCCCCGTCCCCGCGCACGAATGCGGCGGGACCGGCTAGTCTGAAAGTCGATCCGCAATAGCTCTTTGCGGCGCACGACGACACGAAAGGGGACCCAGCATGGCGCTCACCATCGGCGACACCGCTCCGGACTTCGAGGCCGAGACCTCCGCGGGAACGATCAACTTCCACGACTGGATCGGGGACAGCTGGGCGATCCTGTACTCGCACCCGCGCGACTTCACGCCGGTCTGCACCACCGAGCTGGGCTACCTGGCCCTGATCAACGGCGAGTTCGAGAAGCGCGGCGTCAAGACGATCGCCATCTCGGTCGACCCGCTCGACAACCACGAGAAGTGGTTCGACGACATCGAGGAGACGCAGGGCACCCGCCCGCAGTTCCCGCTGATCTCGGACACCGACTTCGCGGTCTCCAAGCTCTACGGCCTGCTCCCGGCCGACGCCTCCGGCGACCCGACGGACCGCACGCCGGCCCAGAACGCGACGCTGCGCAACGTCATCGTCATCGGCCCGGACAAGAAGGTGAAGCTCGTCCTGATCTACCCGATGACCACGGGCCGCAACTTCGACGAGGTCCTGCGCGTGGTCGACTCGCTGCAGCTCACCGCCAAGCACGCCGTCGCCACCCCGGCGCAGTGGAAGCAGGGCGAGGACGTCATCATCGCCGGCTCCGTGTCCAACGAGGCCGCCAAGGAGAAGTACCCGGACGGCTGGAAGGAGCCGAAGCCCTACATCCGGATCGTCCCCGCTCCGTAGGGTCTTCCCCGGTCGCCCGCCGTCGTCCGGCGGCGCGGCCGGGATGCCGCCCGGTCCCGCCGGGCCGGGGCCGGCCGCGCACTAGGGTCGGGGGCATGCTGGAGCCCAACGCCCTGACCGGCGCCGACATCGACCGCGCCGCCGACCGCCGGCGCCGGGACGCCGACTGGGTCCGCGCTCAGCGCCTGGACCCCCGCGCCCGGGCCGTCGTGCTCGGGGACGCCGGCGTGCGCGCGAGCGGCAGCGCGCTCGACCTGGCGCCGCTCGCGGAGGTCCTGTCCGCCGACCGGCCGGACGAGGAGCTCGTGCTGCTCGGGGCCGACGCCTACGGGCCGCTCTTCGTGGTCGACGAGGACCCGCCGGTCCCGGGACGCCGGGCGCCGCTCGTCGGCGCGGGCGGCATGCGCGGCGAGCCGGCGCCCGAGGCCGCCGACCGGCTCGGGCTGCGCAACGCCGCCCAGACGCTGTCGCAGGCCGAGGGCGGGCTCGTCGCCTACGCGGGCGCGCTCCTGAACTGGCACCGGGCCACGGGGTTCTGC
This sequence comes from Patulibacter sp. NPDC049589, assembly GCF_040675535.1. Taxonomy (NCBI): domain Bacteria; kingdom Bacillati; phylum Actinomycetota; class Thermoleophilia; order Solirubrobacterales; family Patulibacteraceae; genus Patulibacter; species Patulibacter sp. NPDC049589. The sequence continues at coordinate 26,946 of NZ_JBFAPC010000009.1, forward strand.
GGCGTCTGCGGCGGCGCGACCACCGCCGGCGAGGCCGGGATGACCCGGATCTGCGGCGTTTGCGGGACGCACCACCACCCGCGGACCGACCCCGTCGTGATCATGCTCGTCGTCGACGACCCGGGCGACCGCGTCCTGCTCGGCCGTCAGGCGGCGTGGCCGGCCCGCCGCTACTCGACGCTCGCGGGGTTCGTGTCCCCCGGCGAGAGCCTCGAGGAGGCCGTCGTCCGCGAGGTGCTCGAGGAGGCCGGGGTGGTCGTCGGGCCGCCGGTCTACCGCAGCTCGCAGCCGTGGCCGTTCCCGTGCTCCCTGATGCTCGGCTTCCACGTGCCGTTCCTCGAGGGCACGATCGGGGGCACCGACGACGAGCTCGAGGACGCCCGCTGGTTCTCCCGCGACGAGGTCCGCGAGGCCGCCGTCGGCGACGACTCCTGGGACGAGCCGCCGGCGGGCGAGGGCCTGCTGCTGCCGCCGCGCTCCGCGATCGCCCGGCGCCTGATCGACGAGTGGGTCGCGGGCTGAACGGCGGGCCGGCCCGCGGGGCGTCGAGGGCACGGCCGGCGCGCTCGCCCCGACGGGCGAACGGCGGGCCCGGAGGACCGCCCGCCCGCGGGCGATCGGCCCCGGGGGACGTCTCCTACACTTGATCCGTGTCCGCTTCACCCAGCCGCGCGTCCATCGATCCGCGGCAGTCGTTCCCCGAGCTGGAGAAGGTCGTCGCCGAGCGGTGGGCCGAGCGGGGCGTGTTCCAGCGGTCGATGGAGCAGCGCGAGGGCGCGCAGCCGTGGGTCTTCTGGGAGGGCCCGCCGACCGCCAACGGGCGCCCGGGCGTGCACCACATCCTGGGGCGCGTCTTCAAGGACGTCTTCCCGCGCTTCCAGACGATGCGCGGCTTCCACGTCGAGCGCCGCGGCGGCTGGGACTGCCACGGCCTGCCGGTCGAGATCGCCGTCGAGAAGCAGCTCGGCCTCACGAGCAAGCACGACATCGAGAACATCGTCCCCGGCGACGTCCGGGCGTCGATCGAGCGCTTCAACGCCGCCTGCCGCGCGTCGGTCTTCTCGCACGTCGAGGAGTGGGATCTCCTGACGCGCCGCGTGGGGATGTGGGTCGACCTCGACGACGCCTACCGGACGCTCGACCCGTCCTACGTCTCGTCGGTCTGGTCCGCGCTGAAGACGATGGACGAGAAGGGCCTGCTCTACCAGGGCAACAAGGTCGTCCCGTTCTGCACCCGCTGCGGCACCGCGCTGTCCAGCCACGAGGTCGCCCAGGGCTACGAGGACATCAAGGACACCTCGGCCTACGTGCGGTTCCCGGTCGTCCACGAGGCGCTCCCGCTCACGAGCCCGCTGCAGGAGGGCGACAGCCTCGTCGTCTGGACCACCACCCCGTGGACGCTGTGGGCGAACGTCGCCGCCGCCGTCGGGCCGGACGTCGAGTACGTCCGCGTGTCGACGCCCGACCGCGACGGCGCGCGGCAGGTCGTCGTCGCCGCGCGCGAGCTCGTGACCCACGCCTTCGGCGAGGACGCCGAGGTGCTCGGCGACCCGTTCCCCGGCAGCGCGCTCGAGGGCACGGTCTACGAGGCCCCGTTCGTCGTCGCCGGCCGCACCGACGCCGGCTACGGCGCCGTGATCGCCGCCGACTTCGTGTCGACGGACTCCGGCACCGGCGTGGTCCACCTCGCGCCCGCGTTCGGCCAGGACGACTTCACCGCCGTCGCCGACGCGGCGGCGAAGCGGCGGTTCCCGGCGGGCACCGCGGCCGCGAGGTTCGACGCCCGCGACCCCTCGACGCTGCTGAACCCCGTCCAGGAGGACGGCACCTACGACGCGAGCGTCACCGACGTCGCCCCGCAGTACGCCGGGCGCTTCGTCAAGGAGCTCGACCTCGACATCGTCACCGAGCTCGCCGACCGCGGGCTGCTCCAGCGCAAGCAGCGCTACGAGCACTCCTACCCGCACTGCTGGCGCTGCGGCACGCCGCTGATCTACTACGCGCGCCCCTCCTGGTACGTCGCCACGGCGACCGTCCGCGACGGCCTCCTGGCCGCCAACGAGCAGGTCACCTGGCACCCGCCGCACATCAAGGAGGGCCGCTTCGGCGAGTGGCTGCGCGGCAACGTCGACTGGGCGATCAGCCGCTCGCGCTACTGGGGCACGCCGCTGCCGATCTGGCAGTCGACGACCGTCCCCGAGGGCGAGGAGCTGCCGCGACGGATCGTCGTCGGCTCGCTGGCCGAGCTCGCGGAGCGCTCGGGCGTGACGCTCGAGGATCCGCACCGGCCGTACGTCGACGACGTGACGTTCGAGGAGGACGGGCTGACGTTTCAGCGCGTCCCCGAGGTCCTCGACGTGTGGTTCGACTCCGGCGCGATGCCCTTCGCGCAGGACGCCGCGCCGCAGGACCCGGCCGGCCTCGCGCACTACGAGGCGCACCGGATCGCGGACTTCGTCTGCGAGGGCCTCGACCAGACCCGCGGCTGGTTCTACTCGCTGCTCGCCGAGAGCGTGCTCCTGCGCGACGAGGCGCCGTACAAGAACGTCGTCTGCCTGGGCCTCATCCTCGACGCCGACGGCAAGAAGATGAGCAAGTCCGTCGGCAACGTCGTCGACCCGTTCGAGGCGCTGGACCGCTTCGGGGCCGACGCGCTGCGCTGGTACTTCTTCACGAGCAAGCAGCCGTGGGAGGGCTACCGCTACTCCGACGACGCCGTGCGCGACGGGGTGCGACTGTTCCTGCTGCCGCTCTGGAACACCGCCAGCTTCTACGCGCAGTACGCCGCGATCGCCGAGGACTCCTCCGACGACGCGGATGCCGTTCCCGCCACCACCCTCGGCACCGAGACCGAGCTGGACCGCTGGATCGCCAGCCGGCTGGAGGCGACCACCCAGGTCGCCACCGAGGCGCTCGACGCCTACGACGTGACGACCGCCGGCCGCGCGATCGGCGCGTTCGTCGACGAGCTCTCCAACTGGTACGTCCGGCGCTCGCGCCGCCGCTTCTGGGCGGGCGACCCGATCGCCCTGGGGACCCTGCGCACCGCGCTCGTCCGCGTGGCGACGATGCTCGCCCCGCTGGCCCCGTTCGTCGCCGACGAGCTCTACGTCCAGCTCGGCGGGGAGCACGACTCCGTGCACCTGGCGGACTGGCCGGCCGTCGACGCGTCCCGTCGCGACGCGGCGCTCGAGGCCGACATGGCCGTCGCGCGCGAGGCCGTCCGCCTGGGCCTCGCCGCCCGCGCGGCGTCGGGGCTGAACGTCCGCCAGCCGCTGCGCAAGGCCGTCGTCGTGGCGACCGGCGACGAGCGCGCCGCGATCGAGCGGCTCTCCGCCGTCATCACCGACGAGCTGAACGTCAAGGCGCTGGAGTTCGTGGCCGAGGCCGACGAGCTCGGTCGCGTCGCGCTGAAGCCGAACCTCCGGTCCCTCGGCCCGCGCTTCGGCAAGGCGATGGGCACCGTCCGCGCCGCGATCGAGGGCCTCGACGGCACGCGCGTCGCCGCCGCGCTGCGCGAGGGCGAGCCCGTCGTCGTCCAGATCGACGGGGCCGAGCACGAGCTGACCGCGGACGACCTCCTGATGTCGCTGGAGACGCCCGACGGCTATCAGCTCGAGCGCGAGGGCCAGCACGCCGTCGCGCTGGACCTCGAGGTCGACGACGCCCTGCGCGCCGAGGGCCTCGCCCGCGCCGTGCTGCGTCAGGTCCAGGTCGCCCGCCAGGACGCCGGCTTCGACGTCACCGACCGGATCGAGCTCGTCCTCGGCGGCGACGCCGCGGCGCTCGACGCCGTCCGGGCCCACGAGGAGCACCTCCTCGCCGAGGTGCTGGCGACGACGGTCGCCTACGAGGGCGCGGCCGGCACGCCGGTCCAGGTCGACGGCCGCGACGTCGTGGTGCAGGTCACGCGGGTCTGACGGCGCGAGGCCGGCCTCGCGCCCGGGCCGGGGTGGGGGTCGGTCGATCGTCGGCCAGGGGGTGTCGGGGATCGTCCGGGGGTCGCGGGCGGCTCGGGGTGCGGGGTGGGGGTCGGTCGATCGTCGGCCAGGGGGTGTCGGGGATCGTCCGGGGGTCGCGGGCGGCTCGGGGCGCGGCGTGGGGGTCGGTCGATCGTCAGCCAGGGGGTGTCCGGGATCGTCCGGGGAGGCGATGGTCGCGCCGGGTCGCCGGGTGCGTCAGCCCTTGACCCGCTTGCGCCGGCCCGCGCCCCACGCGGGGTCGCGCGACGCGTAGCGGTACAGCGCCGCCGGGCGGCCCGCGCCGGCGCGTCGTTCCTCGCCCGTCGGCTCGATCAGGCCCGTGGCGCGCAGGTCGCGCGCGAACGTGCCCGGGTCGTAGGCCACCTGGGCGATCGCGGCGTAGACGCGGCGCGCGTCCGGCAGCGTGAACGTGCCGGGCAGGATCCCGACCGCGACGTTGGACCACCACAGCTTGCCCTCGACGCGGTCGAGGGCGGCCGCCAGGATCTCCGCGTGGTCGAACGCCCACGGGTGGTCGCCGCGGGCGTCGATCCAGTCCGCCGCCGGGTCCTCGGCCTCGGTGTCCGGGGGGACGAGGGCGAGGTGCGCGACGGTGGGGACCCAGCCGCGCGGGTCGCGGCCGGGTGCGGCGAACGCGCCGAGCTGCTCGAGGTAGAGGTCGGTCAGGCCGGTCTTCTCGGCGAGCTTGCGCCGCGCCGTCGCGAGGGGATCCTCGTCCGGGCCGACGAACCCGCCGGGCAGGCGCGGGCCAGGCAGGTCGCCGTCCGCCGCCAGCGCGAGGACGACCACGCGGTCGTCCCGGACGGTCAGGACGACCACGTCCGCGGTCAGGCCGGCCGGGCTCGCGAAGCCCGCGCTGTTCTCGGCGGTCCAGGTCATTCCGACGCGCCGGCCATGGTCGCCTGCCCGCGCTCGCCGCCGCCGGCCACGGTCTCCCGCCCGCGTTCCCCGCCGCGGGCGACGCGCCGTGGACGGGGCGGGGAGGAAGGTTCCGGGGTGGCCATCGCGACGCAGCGTACCGGTCCGGGAGCCGCGGTGGACGATTTGAAGGCGAAATGACAAGAAGTCCTTGACGGCGCAGGATCCGGTCCCTATCGTCCTAAAAAAGGCAATACGACAAGAACTGAGCTGACGACATGGCCGAGATCAAGAGCTACCCCCTGATGCGCCACCTGCGGGCCGAGCCCACGGTGTTCGTGCAGCGCTTCCGCGGCGGCAGGCCGGTCCGCGCGGGCAACGGCCTGGCGTTCTGGTTCCGCACGAACAACACGACGGTCACCGAGGTCCCGGTCGACGACCGCGAGCTGCCGTTCCTCTTCCGGGCGCGCAGCCGCGACTTCCAGGAGCTGACGGTCCAGGGCGCGATCACGTACCGCGTGGTCGATCCCGAGCGGCTCGCGGCGCGCATCGACTTCACGCTCGACCTCGGCACCGGCCGGCTGAACGAGACGCCGATGGAGCAGGTCGCGGCGCTGCTCGGGCAGCTCGCCCAGCAGTTCGTCACCGACGAGCTCGTTGGGATGGACCTGCGGCGGATCCTCCAGGACGGCGTCGCCCCGATCCGCGACCGGATCGGCCGGGGCCTGGCCGGCGAGCCCGCCGTGACGGACCTCGGGCTCGAGGTCGTCGCCGTCCGGGTCGCGGACGTCGCGCCGACGGCCGAGGTCGAGCAGGCGCTCCAGCGCCCGGCGCGCGAGGTGATCCAGCAGGAGGCCGACGGCGCGACGTTCCAGCGCCGCGCGCTCGCCGTGCAGAACGAGCGCGCGATCGCGGAGAACGAGCTGCAGAACCGCGTCGAGCTGGCTCGTCGCCAGGAGGAGCTCGTGCGGCAGGAGGGCCAGAACCGCCGGCAGGCCGCGGAGGAGGAGGCGACCGCTGCCCTCGTCGAGGCGCAGGCCGAGGACGAGCGTGGCCGGCTCGAGCTCGACCGCCGCGCCGCGACGATCGACGCGGTCGAGGCCGCGAAGCTCCGCGCCGAGACCGAGCGCACGCGGATCCAGGCGGAGGCCGGCCCGCAGGTCCTGCTGGCGCTGGCGCTCCAGCAGCTGGCCGGCGAGATCGGCAAGGTCGAGCACCTGACGATCACCCCCGACCTGCTGCAGCCCCTGCTCGGCGGGCTGGCCGCGGCGGGCGACCGCCGGCTCGCCGGCGTCGGTGCGGCGACCGACGCGGCAGGGGGCGGGGTGGCCATCGCGGCGGCCGGCGAGACCGGTGCCGAGGGGCCGGCTGGGGTCGACGCCGCCGACCGGACGGAGCGCTGAGCGGTGCTGCGCCGCGCCGTCCTCGTCGAGCGGCCCACCGAGCTGCAGGAGCTGCTCGCCCGGCACGGCACGCGCGAGCAGGCGCGGTTCTTCCTCCGCACCCGTGGCCTCGACCTGGCCGAGACGGAGGAGCGGCACCTGCGCCACGAGGAGGCCCGCACCGCCGTCTTGCGCGCGGTCCCCGCGGAGTGGCGGACCGCGACCGTCCGCCGCGACGAGCTCGACCGCTTCCTCTTCGAGGCGGACGACGTGGTCCTCGTCCTGGGCCCGGACGGCCTGGTCGCCAACGTCGCGAAGTACCTCGACGGGCAGCCGGTCGCGGGCCTGGACCCCGACCCCGGCTTCAACCCCGGCGTCCTCGTCACCCACGCGCCGACGGCGACCGCGGACCTCTGTGCGGACGTCGTCGCCGGCCGGGCGATCGTCCGCGAGCGCACGATGGTCGCCGCGACGCTCGACGACGGGCGGACGCTGACGGCGCTCAACGAGCTCTTCCTCGGCCACCGCAGCCACCAGTCCGCGCGCTACGAGCTGGCCGCGGACGGCCGGCGCGAGCACCAGAGCTCGTCGGGCCTGATCGTCGCGACCGGGACCGGCGCGACGGGCTGGGCGGCGAGCATCAACCGCGGGCTGGCCGCGCCGCTGACGCTCCCCGGACCCGCGGATCCGGCGCTGGCGTGGTTCGTGCGCGAGGCGTGGCCCGGTCCGCGGACGGCGACCACCCTGACCGCGGGCGGGCTGGCCGGCGGAGAGACGCTGGAGGTCGTGAGCGAGAACGGCGAGGGCGGGGTCCTCTTCGGCGACGGCATCGAGGCCGACCACGTCCCGCTGGACCGCGGGCAGCGGGTGACGATCGGCGTGGCCGACCGGCGGCTCCGGCTGCTGGGGTAGCGGCCGTGCCGACGCCGCCGGTCGGCTGCCGGGGGCGACGGTGGAGACCTCCGCACCCGAGGGCCGGCGGGTCCCGAGTCCGCCGCGCCTCGACCCGCCCCCGATCCTCAGGCCGTCGTGACGGCAGGCTCGCCGGCCGCGCCCGGCACCGGCGGCCGCCGCACGAGCCGCGGCGCCGCGAGCGCGATCGCCGCGCCGACGAGGATCGCGAAGCCCGTCAGCGTCGTCCGCGGGCTGACGTACTGCAGCGCGATGCCGGCGCCGACCGCGGGGACCGACAGGCCGAGGTAGCCGGCGAGGAAGAGGCCGGCCAGGGCCTCGGCGCGGGTCTCCGGCGGGGCGATCGACGCGACCGTGCCGACGGTGCCCTTGAAGACCGCGCCCGCGCCCGCGCCGCTGGCGGTGCCACCGAGCAGGAAGAGCAGCAGGCTCGGGCTGTCCAGCCAGACCGCGGCGACCACGAGGGCGAGCCCGACGAGCATCGTGGCCATCCCGGCGGCCAGGACGCGGGGGAGCGTCCAGGCGTTCGTCACGGTCTGGGCGAGGACGCCGCCGCCGAACATCAGGAAGAGCGTCAGCCCGGCCAGGGCGTGCGAGGTGTGGTGCAGCGTGCCGACGAGGAAGACGCTGGCGAGGCCGGTGAACAGGCCGAGGACGCCGAAGGCGAGGAACGCGCCGAGCGCCGCGGCGGCGAACGCCGAGCGGGCCTCCGCCGGGACCGACACGCGCTGGGGCCGGTAGGCGGGGAACGGGTCCGGCCGACCGCGCGTCTCGGGCGTGAGGGCGACGACGGCGATCGCGATCACGAGCACGGCGAGGAAGACGACGTACGGCAGGCTCAGCGGCCGGCCGGTCCACTGGGCGAGGGCGCCGGAGACCAGCGGCCCGATGCCGAGGCCGCCGACGTTGACGGCCGTCGCGACGAGCTGCGACCGCCGCGGGCCGGCGTCGGGGCGGCTGGCGGCGTGCAGCTCGGCCAGGTAGGCCGTCGCGGTGGCGGCGACCACGCCGACGGACACCCCGTTGAGGATGCGCGCCAGAAACAGCCCCGGCAGGTCGCGCCAGAGGAGGAAGACGAGGGCGCTGAGGACGGACGCGGCGATCGCGGGCAGCAGGACGCGCCGGCGACCGTGCCAGTCGGAGAGGTGCCCGGCGAGGATCAGGCTGCCCACGACGCCGATCGCGTAGGCGGCGTAGATGAGCGTGATGACGAACGACGAGAAGCCGTCACGCGCCTGGTAGATGCCGTAGAGCGGGCTCGGCACGGTCGAGAAGGCCATCACCGCGAGGAACGCGAACGCCACCGCCCAGAAGCCGAGGCCGTGGTGGCGTCGGCTGCGGGCGGGCGGATCCAGGGACGGAGCGGTGGCCATGCCTGCATGCTCCGCGGATCGGTGATCGCTCGCAACGCCGATCGGTGCTGTCGGTCATCACTCGGTGCGATTACCATCGGAGGCGTGGAGCTCCGGCACCTGCAGACGTTCGTGACGGTGGCGGACGAGCGCAGCTTCTCGCGCGCCGCCGACCGGCTCCGGGTCGTGCAGTCCGCCGTCTCCGCGACGATCCGCACCCTCGAGCGGGAGTGGGACGTCCAGCTCTTCCACCGCACGACCCACCGGGTCAAGCTGACCGCCGAGGGCCGGGCGCTGCTGCCGGAGGCCCGCGCGGCGCTGCGGGCCGCCGAGGCCGTGGCCCATGCGGTCGACGAGGTCCACGGGGGCCTCCGCGGCACGCTGCGCCTGGGGATCATGCAGGCCTCCGCGGTCCACGGCGCCCGGAGCGCGGCGGCCGTGCTGGCGGCCTTCCGCGCGGAGCACCCGGAGGTCACGGTCCAGCTGCGCCAGGGCGGCAGCGTCACGCAGGCGGCGGCCGTGCGGGCGGGGGAGATCGACCTCGCGTTCGTCGGCATCCCCGACCGCGACCTCGTGGGCCTGCGCATCACGCCGATGGCCGAGGAGGAGATGGTGCTGGCCTGCCCGGTCGGGCACCCGCTGGCGGGACGGGACGGGGTGGAGCTCGGGGAGCTCGCCGACGAGACGTTCGTGGACGTCCCGGAGACCTGGGGCGTCAGGGGTCGTCAACGACCGGGCGTTCCAGGCGGCGGGCGCGACGCGCCGGATCGTCTACGAGATCAACGACCTCGGGACCGTCGTCGACTTCGTCCGCAACGGGCTGGCCGTCGCGATCACGGCGCGCGGGACGGCGACGGACCCCCGGATCGCGCTCGTCCCGATCCGCGGCGACGCCCCGCGCTTCATGATCCGGCTGGTGTCGCCCGCGTCCGGCCCGGGTGGCGCGGTGGCACGGGCGTTCGTCGCGGTCGCGGAGCGGGTGGCCGGGGAGGCCGCGTGAGGCACCCGCGGCGGCGACCGGCCGGCCGGACCGGCCAGCACCCTCATGCTCGGCCGCCCCGGTGCCGACGTACGAGGATGGAGCCTCCAGTCGGCACGACCACGGTGGGCGACCCAGCGTCGTGCCCGGACGACCGAGGGCCACGTGCCCAGGGCTGAGCGCATGCCTCAGGCGGACCGGCGGTACGGCGCGGCAGCGCACACCGCGGCGGCACGCCGGGCCGCGCGGGCGGCGGGGCTCCTGCGCCAGGTGCAGGAGCGGCGCGAGTTCCGCGACCGCGCCGCCTCCGCGGCCGAGGCCGGGGCCGGAGCCCCGCAGGCCACCGACGAGGAGCGCCGGCGGCTGCGCGCGCTGTCCCACACGGCGCAGCAGGCGCTCGACACCGCGGTGATGATGGCGCTCGCCGACCGCACCCCGCCCCCGGACCACGAGATCGCGGCCGCCGCGGGCGTCGACGCCTACGGGCTCGAGCACGTCCGGCAGCGCCTGTCCGGTCCGGGACGCACCGGCCGGTAGCAGGGGCGGGCCACAGCCCGCCGGATCGGCGCGCCCGCCGCCGGTGGATCCTGGCCGGTGGCCGGTGGCCGGTGGCGGGCGGCCGGGCGACGCGGGTGCGTCAGCTCCGCCGGCTGATGCGCAGACCGTCCGTGGACACGGAGCGCAGGGCGCGCAGGCGCTGCGCGGCGGTCCCACCGGTCACGACCATCCACGTCGTGCCGTCGCGGCGGGCGGCCCGGGGACCGTCCTCGGAGACCGATCGGAAGACCTTCGCGCCGCCGGTCCCGCGGGCGCGCCGGGCCCCGGGGAGCGGTGCCGGGGCGCGGCCCGGGCGCCCGGCGTCGAGGAGGACCGTGGCCTGGAGCTCGACGCGTCCGAGCCGGAGCTCGGCGCGCGCGCACGGCAGGTACGGGCGGCCGGGGCTCGCGGGCACCGCGACCGGAGCGGCGCGCAGGACGCGGGTCTCGCGCACGACGAGGTCGCGCCGCGCGGTGATGCGACACGGCGTCCCGGCCGGCGCGGTGCCCGGGACGTCGCGGGACGCCTGCGGCACGACCCACGGTCCGTCGGTGGTCGGCACGCCGATCCGCCGGCCGCGCGCGTCCAGCAGGGTCGTGCCCGGGTCGTTCAACCCGTTCCGGTCCCCGGGCTGCAGCACGAGCCAGCGCCAGCCGCGCGGCAGGTTCCGGCTGGTCCGGAGGGCGAAGCGGCGTCCCCCGGCGAGTCGCAGCGTCCGGACCGTCTCGTCGACGATCGCGACCTCGTTGGCGCCGCGCTTCCCGAAGCTGCCGCTGATCGCCGCATAGGGCGACGAGGTGCGGGCGGGCCCGCAGCCGGAGATCGCGACGTGGAGGATGCCGCGGCGGCTGGCCCCGATGTTCGTGCACCAGCCGATCCGTCCGACGTGGAGGTCCGGGCCCGACAGCACGTAGGCGGTGCCGCGGTGCCGCGCCGCGTCGGGCGGCGGGGGGAAGGAGCGGGCCAGTGGGGCTGCCGGGTCGCGCGGGCGGACGGCGGCCGTGGTCGCCGCCGGGACGTGCCGGGACGCCGGACCGTCCGAAGACGTGCCCCCCAGGGCCACGGTCGCCACGGCCGCGGCGGCGACGAGGACGACCCCGCCCAGCAGCACGGGGCCCCGCCGGAGCACCCGGCGGTCGTGGGGCGATGGCCGCGCGGTGGGCGCGTCGTCCTCGGGGGAAGGGGCAGGCACGAGGGGGAGCGGCCGTGCGGAGCGGGTGCCGCGCGGTCGACTCTGGACGGTATCGACGCCGCGGCGGGGAGGGGCCGACGGCGCCCGCTCCGCCCCGGGTCGTCAGCCGACGAGGATCGGCGTCCCGACGTCGATCCGCTCGTCGACGTCCTCGACGTCGTCGGGGTCCATCCGCACGCAGCCGTGGGAGGCGGCGGTGCCGAGCGACGCGGCCTCGGCGATGTCGAGCCGGGCGTCGACGGGCTCCTCGCGCGCGCGGCGGGCCACGGACCGGGTGAACGTCCGGACGGCCGCCCGGTCGACCGACGCGGGCACGTCGACGCCGGCGACGGCGGTACCGTCGACGATGCGGTCCGAGGCGCGGTGGTCGGCGATCCAGAGGACGGCGAGGACGACCACCACGAGCCCGGGGACGGCTCCGGTGGCGATGGTGCGGTTTCGGGACACGGGGGTCCTGTGCCTCGCTCGGGGGCCCGCGATCCCGCGGCGGCCGGCGCGGCGCGGCGCTCGAGCGCGTCGAGTCGCGCGCGGAGCTCGTCGGTGTCCTGGTCCAGGCGGGGAGAGGTGGAACCCCCGTACCGGGATCGCGACGGGAACCGGGTCCGCGGGCGTCAGCCCTTCGGCCCGCGGGTCTCGGCGGTCGCGGGCGACCAGCCGATCCCGAGGCGGCGGCGCAGCGACGCGATCCGGCCGGCGGCGGCGCCGCGGCGGGGGTCGCCGTGGGGGAGCGCCTTGACGAGCGCCTCCGCGGCGAGCAGGTCGTCGGAGCCGTGCGGCGTGGCGCACCACGCGGCCAGGGCCTCGGCGTCGCCGGCCTCCAGGAGCGCGCCGCGCAGCTCCGCGTGCAGGTCGTCCGCGATCTCGCGCACGCCCGGGGCGGCGCTGTCGGGCAGCAGCGGGCCGCGGTACAGCTCGACGGCCGACGAGAGGTCGCCGCCGCGCAGGTGCTGCTGGGTCTCGCGCAGGTCGCTGCCGATGCCGGGCGCGAGGCGGTACGGGCGGGTCAGGACGACGCCCGGCAGGCGGGTGCGCAGTCGCGAGCAGGCGGCGCGGGCGGTGCCGGGGTTCGCGCGGTCGCCGTGCAGCAGGACGGCGAGGCGCTCGGCGGTCAGGCCGCCCGGCGCGTGCACGAGCAGCGCCAGGATCTCGGCGTGCCCGCGCGACAGCGGCTGGGCGCCCTCGCGCTTGCGGGCGAGCGGGCTGTGGGTCCCGAGCAGCTCGAGCGACACGACCGGCCGCGGTCGAGAGGTCGCGTGGTCGGCGTAGACGAGGAAGCCGTCGCCGCCGGCGGGCTCGGCGTGGCCCATCCGGCCGTCGGGGAGCCGGATCGGCCCGCCCTCGGGCGGGGGCTGCGGCAGGCGCCAGCGGCGGGTCGGGTCGCCGGCGTCGCCCGACGATCCGAGTCCGGATCGCGCCCCGGGGTGCTCGACAGGGACGATCCGGCCGAGCGGGCTGAGGGCGAGCTCGGGCCGCGGCGCGCCGGCCGGGCGCTGGCGCACGAGGGCCCGGAGCCGCAGGTCGCGGCGCTCCGCCTGGCCGCGCAGCACGCGCTCCGCGGCGCGGGTGGCGCCCACGAGGTAGGGCAGCGTCCGCGGGTCGACGGTCCGCAGGTCGGCGGTCGCGTCGAGAACGCCGAGGATCTCGCCGGTCTCGGGGCAGCGGATCGGGGACGCGGAGCACGTCCAGCCGTGGACGGCGGGGCGGAAGTGCTCGGCCGAGAAGATCTGGACGGCGTGCTCCTCGACGAGCGCCGTGCCGACCGCGTTGGTGCCGGCGGCGCGCTCGGACCAGTCGGAGCCGGCCTCGAAGGCCATCTCGCCCCCGGCGCGCTCGACGGCCTCGTCCGAGCCGTCGACCCACAGCAGCATGCCGCGGGCGTCGCTGAGCGCGAAGACGTGCGGGGCGCTCGAGGTCAGGTCGGTGAGGACGCGGGCGAGCGTCGGGCGGACGACGGCGAGCGGGTGCGTCCGGCGCCGCCGCTCGAGGACGTCGGCCTGCAGCGGCGCGCGCGGCCGGGCGAGATCGGGGTCGACCCCGGCCGCGGCGGAGCGCTGCCACGAGCGGTCGACGACGGAGCGGACCTCGGCGCCCATCCGCCGGCCGCCGCGGGCGGACTCGTTGAGCCGGGCGAGGCGCAGCGCGTGACGTACGGGATCGCTGGCGGCGTCGATCGCCGCCCAGGGGTCGCTCGTCTGCGTGGTCATCCGGCCTCCTTCCTGCTCCGTCGGACCGGTGACCGGTCCGACGCTCCAGGAGCAACCTACGCGCGCCACGTGTGCGCGCGGTGAAGATCGCACCGGCGCAGTGGGGGATCGGGCCACTCCGGCCGACGTTGGCGCGTAGACGCTCGTCCGGTGCAACCTGCCGCGTGCGGACGGGTCGCGCGCGGCCCGCGCGCGGCCGCGGGCGGGCGGGAATACGGGCCCCGGGGGAGCCGGGCCCCGGGGGAGCTCAGCCGTTGCGGCGCTGCTGCTCCTCGCGGCGGCGACGGACGAGGTCCTCCTCGCTCTCGCCGAAGAGCATGCTCGCGGGCATCGGGGCGGAGTGCACGCGATTGACGCTCTCGGGGCCGGAGAGCAGCGAGACCCGGAGCTTGTCGCGCGCGGCGCGCAGGACCTCGGCCTTGCGGCGCTTCACGTCGCTGCTGGTCCAGAGCCCGTGGATGATGCCCATGACCGGGATCAGCACGATCAGGATCCCGTACATGCCCACGGGCGTCATCGCGTAGCCGAGCGGGCCGATGTTGCCGGCGGTCAGCTGCGTCCAGGCGTAGGTGCCGACGATGAAGACGATCACGCAGATCGCCGTCAGGGTCAGCGCCACGGCCCGGGTCATCAGGTCGCCGAAGCTGAAGTGGTCGTCCGGCATCTCCGGCGTGTCGGTGCCGGCCTCGATCGAGAGCTTCCGGATCGCGGCCTCCTCCTCGGCCACGCTCCGCAGCGGCGCGTCGCCGCCCGGGATCGCGCCGAGGCCCGGGATCCGGCGGACGCGGTCCAGGAAGGAGACGGGGGCCTCGTCCCGGGCGCGCTGGAGCTCGCGCTCGCGGCGCTGCTCGTCCTTCTGTGCGCGCGAGAGGTTCGCGTCGCCCGAGCCCTCGGCGCTCACGAGCGCACCCCCGTCGCGACGGGACGGGGGCCCCGGGCACCGCGCAGGCCGACCCCGCCCGCGAGGTCGCCGGTCGCGCACGCGCACGCCCCGAAGGTCCGGTCCACTCCACAACTCATACAGGGGTGTATAGATGCTCGCCGCCCGAGGGTCCACTCCCATAGGGAGGAACTGCCTACCTCCATGGCGCGTCGCGCCGGCCAGGGGCCCGCGCGCAGCGCTCGGCCGGGAGGCGGCCGGGGTCGGTGCGCGTCCACCGTACACGGCGGGTGGGGTGCCGTGGTCGCCGTCGGGACCGTGATCCCGCCGGACGGGGGTGACGCCGGGAGCGTGTCGGCGCGGGGGCGACCGGGGCCGCCGGGCCGGGGCCGCCCGGCGGGGGCGTAGGCCGGCGGGGGCGTAGGCCGGCGGGGGTGCGGGCCAGCGGGGGTGCGGGCCCGGCGCTCGCCTCCGGGGACTGCTGCCGTCCCCGGCGGACGGATCCCGACACGCCGTACGGGTCGCTACCACCGGTAGGGGAGCGCCCGCGGTGTGCTCCCGACCCAAGCCGCTCGCGAACAGCTGGCTCGCAACGACACGCCTAGGGAACTGGACGGACGTACGGTGACATCCGTCCGGACCCCGATCACAGAGGAGCGCATGAGCGCCATCGACGACGTCACGCCTCCGGGGCACCGAGCAGGCATCTCGGAGCCGACCAGCACCGACCATCCAGCCGCTCAGGGCCCCTCCGGCGCCCGGTCCGGCCGTGCCTGGGACGACGTCGTCGACGTCTTCGAGCGCGCCGCCGACGAGCCGCGCGTGGCCGAGGGCGTCGGGCGCATCGGGCACAGCGTCCTCCTGAGCGCGATCGACGTCCCCGACTCGGGGATCGTCCTCGTCTGCCGCGACGGCCGGATCGAGGTCCTCGACGCGGACGGCCCGGGAGCGGACCACACGATCGAGCTGGCCTTCGCCACGAAGGACCTCGAGCGCCTGGCCGAGGGCAAGCTGCGCGCCGCGATGGCGATCGCCGCCGGCCGCGCGACCTACGCCGGCCCGGTCCGCCAGTTCCTGCGGGTCCTGCCGCTCGTGCAGGCGATGGTCAATCCGCCCGACGAGATGGGCACCGACTCGATCCACGACGGCACCGAGGAGCACGCATGAGCGGCGCTGATCCGAACACCGCCGCGCTGTTGGACCGCGCGTCGGGGTACGACCTGCACCAGGGGCCGATGACGGTCCCGCAGCGCAATCCGGGGGACTTCTGGTCGATCGAGTGCATCGATCTGTACAAGTCGTTCGGTCCGAACCGCGTGATGAACGGTTTGAACGTCGGCATCCCCGAGGGCATGATCACGGTCGTCCTGGGGCCGTCGGGCACCGGGAAGTCGGTGTTGTTGTCGCACCTGATCGGGTTGATGTTCCCGGACAAGGGCGACATTCTCGTGCACGGCGAGTCGGTGCCGCGGATGACGGTGCCGCAGCTCCTGGAGATGCGCCGGAAGTTCGGGATCCTGTTCCAGGACGGGGCGCTGTTCGGGTCGATGAACGTGTACGACAACGTCGCGTTCCCGCTGCGGCAGCACACCAACCAGTCCGAGGCGGAGATCCGCGAGACGGTGATGCGCCGGCTGGACGAGGTCGGCCTGGCCAATGGTGCGGAGACGCGGATGCCGTCGGAGCTGTCGGGTGGCATGAAGAAGCGGGCGGGGTTCGCCCGCGCGCTGGTGCTCGATCCGCAGATCGTGATGTTCGACGAGCCCGATTCGGGTCTGGATCCGGTCCGTACGGCGCTGTTGTGTCAGTTGATCGAGAAGGTGCACGCCGAGAACGGCGGCACCTATGTGGTGATCACGCACGACATCGCGTCGGCGCGGCGGATCGGTGAGTACATCGCGGTGCTGTGGAAGGGCCGCATCGTGCAGTCCGGCGATCGGGACGACATGTTCGACTCGCCCAACCCCTTCGTCCGCCAGTTCCTGGCCGGAAACCCAGGTGGTCCCCTTGGCATGGAGTGAGCGGACCGCTCGCCCGGCCGGGCGACCCCGCACCGAGAGGAGGGCCGTCTGATGGACACCGCGACCCTGAGTCCCCCGGCACTGCCGCAGACGCCCGTCGAGCCGTCCTCGCCGCCGCCGGACAAGAAGGCCAGCAAGGGCCTGGCGGCCGTCCTCGAGGAGATCGCCGCGATGATCCTGCTCGTCGGGCAGGCCGCGCGCGCGTCCGTCACGCGCCCGTTCGTCTGGCGCGACGAGTTCATCGAGCAGACGTTCCTGATCATCCGGCGGTGCTTCATCCCGGTCGTGATCTCGACGACGTTCTTCGGCCTCGGTGCGCCCGGCATCCAGGGCGGCAACATCACCTACATCCTGGGCACGGTGGACCGCCTCGGCGCGTTCTTCGTGATGGCGTCCGTGCGCGAGTTCGCGCCGTGGATCAACGGCATGGTCATCGCCGGCGTCGGCGGCACCGCGATCTGCGCGGACCTCGGCGCCCGCAAGGTCCGCCAGGAGCTCGACGCCCTCGCCGTCCTCGGCATGGACCCGGTCCGCACGATCGTCGTCCCGCGCTTCCTCGCGCTCGGCCTCGTGACCGCGCTGATGAACCTGGTCGCCATCGTCTTCGGCCTCGTCGGCGGCTGGATCGCCGCGGTCGCGGTCTTCGGCGACACGTCCGCCGGCTACCTCGGCACCTTCAGCTCCAACTTCACGCTCCCGGACCTGCTGGGCAGCGTCATCAAGACCAGCCTCTTCGGCTTCATCGTCGCGGTCGTCTGCTGCTACAAGGGCATGACGGTCAAGGGCGGCGCCGAGGGCGTCGGCAGAGCGGTCAACCAGGCCGTGGTCCTGTCGTTCGTCGGCATCTGGGCGTTCAACTTCGTCTTCACGACGACGATGCTCGCGGCCTTCCCCGAGACCGGGAACCTCCACTGATGTCGGCCCCCTCGCTCGCCGGCGACCCCGTCGTCCGGCGGCCCACCGCACCGAGCCGCTTCCGCGAGGGCCTGACCGGCCCCGTCCGCGGCGTCCTCAAGGAGGCCGGCGAGCTCGCCCAGTTCTCCGGGCGCGCGATCCTCGAGCTGCGCGGCGTCTTCCGCTACTCGGCCGAGATCCTCCGGCAGACCGGAATCCTGATCACCGGCTCGCTGGCGGTCGTGGCGGTCATGCAGTTCGTCATCGGCATGCAGTGCGCCACCGAGGCCAACTACGTGCTGCGCGGCTACGGCGCGTCCGCGTACTCCGGCGTGTTCACGGCCTGGTGCGGCGTCCGCGAGATGGGCCCGTACATGTGGGGCTACATCATCTCCGCGAAGGTCGGCTGCGGCCTCGTCGCCGAGCTCGGATCCATGCGGATCAACAACGAGTTCGACGCCATGGAGTCGCTCGGCATCAACCCGATGCGCTACGTCGTCGCCACGCGCCTGATGGCCTGCATCATCGCGTTCCCGATGATGTACCTCGTCGGCCTGGCGTTCCACAACCTCGCCGACCAGGTGATCATCACCGACCAGATCAAGGAGGTCTCGCTGGGCGGCTGGGAAGGGGTCCACTGGGCCTTCCTCAGACCGATCGACGTCCTCTACTCCGAGATCAAGATCATGGCGATGGGCCTGGTGATCGTCCTCGTGGCGATGTACTACGGCTACACCGCCAAGGGGGGCCCGGTCGGCGTCGGCACGGCGACGGCCCGCTCGATGATCCTCAACCTGGTCCTGATCCACGTCATCGGGTCGGTGCTGACCATGGTGTTCTGGGGTCTGAACCCGGCGTCTCCGGTCGGGGGCTGAGTCGTGCACGCCATTCGCAGGTTGGTCCTCGACCGCCCCTGGGCGCTCATCGTCGTCGCACTGCTCGTCGCCTTCGCGGTGTGGGCGCTGCAGACGCGCTCACAGGCGCACACGGTCCGGGCCGCGTTCTCCTCGGCCGTCAGCGTCGTCCCCGGCCTCGACGTCCAGATCGACGGCGTCGACGTCGGCAAGGTCCAGAAGGTGAAGTACGAGGACGGCCAGGCCCTGGTCGACCTCGGCATCAACGACGAGAGCGCGTGGCCGCTGCGCCGCGGCACGACCGCCGAGATCCGCTTCGGCACGACGATCGGCAACGGCACGCGCAACGTCGCGCTGACGCCGGGCCCGGAGAACGCGCCGCCGATCCCCGAGGACGGCATCATCACCCGCGCGGACACCACCACCCCGGTGGAGTTCGACGACGTCTTCAACACCCTGAGCGCGAAGACCCGGCGCCGGCTCCGCGCCGCGCTGGACGGCTCCGCCGAGGCGACGAAGGACCGCGACGTCCAGATCAGCCAGGCGCTGCGGCACGCGCCGGGCGCGCTCGACGCGACGTCCGACGTCCTCGCCGACCTGCTGGCCGACGGCTCCGCGCTGAAGGCGCTGGTGCGCAACGGCGACGTCGTCACGCAGACGCTGGCGCAGCGCCAGGAGGTCGTCTCCGACCTCGTCACCGCCGCGAGCGGCACGTTCGACGCGTTCGGCCGCCGGACGGTCCGGATCACGCAGTCGCTGGACCGCTTCGCGCCGATGCTGAAGGACACCGGCCAGACGCTGGCGCGCGCCGACGGCAGCCTCGACCGGATCGACACGCTGATGCAGACGGTCCGCCCCGGCGCGCAGAAGCTGCCGGCGCTCGCGAAGACCGCCGGCCCCGCGCTGGTCCGGCTCCAGGACGTCGCGCCCGTCGCGGTGCGCACCCTGAAGACCGTCCGCACGGTGTCGCCGCGGGTCTCCTCGCTGCTCGACGTCGCGACGCCGTTCATGGCGCCCGCGACGAAGGCGCTGGACGGCCTCGCACCGGTCGTCCACTGCGTCCGCAACTACACCCCGGAGATCGCCGGCTGGGCGCAGACGTGGGGTGGCTGGTCGAAGAACTACGACAACACCTCGCACTACGCCCGGATCAAGATCAAGGAGGGCATCACGTCCGCGAACGGCCTCCTCCCGAGCTCCGAGTTCATCAACGAGATCCCCGGCACCGACAACCGCTACGCGATGCCGCGGCCCCCCGGACTGAACGCCGGGAAGCCCTGGTTCGACGCCTCCTGCGGCGTCACGAAGGACGCGCTGGACGCGTCGAAGGATCCGGAGAAGCCATGAATCGGACCGCTCGCCACGCGACGCCGCGGCTGCTCGCCGTCGCGGCGCTGGTGCTCGTCGCCGCCGTCGTCCTGTTCCTCGCCGTCACCGGCGGCGAGGACGACGGCTACGTCGTCCGCGCAGAGTTCCAGGACACGTCCGGCCTGCGCAAGAACTCCGACGTGAAGATCGGCGGCGTCCCCGGCGGCCGGATCACGAAGATCGACCTGACCTCCCGGGACACCGCGATGGTGACCATGAAGCTCCGGGACGGCGCGGTGCCGATCGGGGCCGGCGCCACCGCCGACGCCCGCCCGGTCAACCTGCTCGGCGAGAAGTACGTGGACCTGCGCCCGGGCGACCTGCGCAAGCCGGTCACCACCGGGGTCACGATCCCGCTCGCCCGCACCGACGCGCCCGTCGAGCTCGACCAGGTGATCGACACCCTCGACCCGACGACCCGCGGGCGGCTGCGCGTCCTGATCAACGAGGCCGGCGTCGGCCTGCGCGGCCGCGGCTCGGACTTCAACGCGCTCCTGGACCGCATGCCCTCGTCGCTGCGGGAGGGGCAGCAGCTGCTGGCCGACTTCGCGGACGACACGACCCGGCTCAAGCGCCTCGCGTCCACCGGCGACCGCGTCCTGCAGTCGTTCGCGAACGGCGGCGACCAGCTCGCCGACCTCGTGAACTCCGGCCAGCAGGCGCTCGCGGTGACGGCGAAGAACCGGCAGAAGCTCGGCGAGAGCATCGACCAGGCACCGACGACACTGCGGCAGCTGCAGGCGACGCTGACCACGCTCGACGGCGCGAGCCGGCGGCTGAAGCCCGCCGCGGCCGAGATCCGCCGCACGGCGCCGTCGCTGACCGACGCGCTGGACCGCCTGCCCACGCTGGAGAAGAACGCGAAGCCCACGCTGGCGACGGTGAAGGCCGCGTCCCCCGACCTCTCGCGCCTGGGGCGTCAGGGCACCCCGATCGTCACCCGGCTGCGGCTGCCCGCCCGCGAGCTCCAGCGGTTCTCGACGGTCTTCGACCCGCTGAGCCGCACCCTCGACTCCCAGACCAACCCGCTGCTGCGGATGATGGAGGGCTGGACGCGCACGATCCAGACCCGCGACAACGCCGGGCACCTGTTCCGCACCGAGGCGGTCGTGACGCCCGAGCTGCTGAAGCTGCTGACGTCCAAGATCGCCCAGGGCGGCGAGCAGATCGACCGGCCGCAGGACACCGGCCCGTCGCCGGGCGCGGACGGTATGGAGCTGAAGACCAAGCCGTCGTCCCCCGGGACCACGACCGGCACCGCCCCCACGACCACGGCGGCCCCGCCGGCGGCGACCACGCCGTCGCCCGCCGCCGCGGAGCCCGAGAAGCCCCGCGGCCTGATCCCGACGGTCCTCGACCGCCTCAACCGGCTGGTGAACCCATGAGACGCCCCCGCCACACCGGCCGCGCGGCCAGCAGGAGCTTCTCGCGTCCCACCCTCTGGGCCATCGGCCTGGCGGGGATCGGGGCCGTGGTGCTCATGTTCCTCATCGGCTACAACGCGCCGAACAGCATCCCGGGTCGCAAGTACCTGACGGTGAAGGCCGCGTTCGAGAACGCGGACAACCTGACCGCCCACTACCAGGTGCGGATCGCCGGTCGCGACGTCGGCCAGGTCCTGCGGCCGCGGGTCGAGCACGGCAAGGCCGTCGTCGACCTGCAGCTCAAGCCGGACGTCGCGCCGCTGCGCTCGGACACGACGCTGCGCGTGCGCCCGCGGTCCCCGATCGGCGTGCGCTTCGTCGAGCTGTCCCCGGGCACGAAGGGCCGGCCGCTGAAGGACGGCGACCTGATCCCGTCCAGCCAGACCTCGGCGTCGACCGAGCTCGACACGACGTTCAACACCTTCGACAGCAAGCGGCGGGCGAAGGCCCAGGAGCTCGCCAACGGTCTGGGCACCGGCGTGCTCGGCCGCGGCGAGGACATCCAGAAGCTGCTCGACGACGGGCCCCAGGGCCTGCGGGCGCTGAAGGAGATCGCCGCGCCGATCAACGCCCGTCGCGACGCGGTGCGCGGGTTCGTCCGCGGCGCCGACGGCGCGGCCACCGCGGCCGACCCGGTGCGCGAGACCATCCGCCGCGGGTTCGGCGACGGGGCGAAGGCGCTCCAGGCGTTCGCCGACGCCGGCGACGACCTCGGCTCGTCCCTGAACGAGGCGCCGTCCTCGCTGGCCGCGGCCCGCGCGGGCCTGGCCGACGCCGAGCCGTTCCTGCGCGAGATCCGCGCCCTGTCGCGCACGGCGGTCCCCGCGCTGGAGCCCGCCCCGGCCGGCCTGCGCGCCACGAGCCGGCTGATCCGCGAGTCGCCGGCGGGCCTGCAGAGCGCCCGCACCACCCTGGCCAAGGCCCAGGCGGCGGTCGATCCGGTCCTCGGGCTGCTCGGCGAGACCGACCCCGTCCTGCCGTCGTTCCGCAGCGGGCTGGCCTCGAGCCTGCCGCTCGTGGACCGCGTCGGCGCCCACGGCTGCGACGTCGCGCTGTTCGCCAAGAACTGGAGCAGCATGCTCGGCCAGGGCGTCCCCGGCGGCGACAAGGACATCGGCACCATCAACGCCCTCCGGCTCGTGGTGCTCGCCAGCGAGGAGAGCATCACCGGGCCCACCATCCGGTCGCCGCTCGTGGTCGACAACCCCTACCCCGCCCCGTGCACCGTGGAGCAGGACGCGAGGAACCACCGATGAGCCGCTTCCGCGACCGCTTCGCCTACGTGCCGGGGATGCACCGGCAGCGCCCGCTGCGCAACGGCGTCATCCTGCTCGCCCTCGTGGTCCTCGTGCTGTGGGCCGGGTACTCCCGCTCGATCCCGTTCCTGCCCAAGGGCGGCACCGAGGTACAGGCCCGCTTCGCGAACGCCACGCAGGTCCAGGGCGGCACCGTCGTCCGCGTCGCCGGCGTCGACGTCGGCTCCGTCGAGAAGGTGCAGCGCGAGCGCGGCCGCCGCGGGGCGCTCGTGACGATGCGGATCAAGGACGACCAGGACATCGACCTGCGGGCCGACGCCCGCGCGTCGATCCTCTGGCGCACCGTCCTCGGACGCAACATGTACATCGACCTCGATCCCGGCACGCCCGGGAAGCCGAAGCTCGGCGGCGACGGCATCCCGCTCGCGCGGACCGGCGTCCAGACGGAGGCCGACCAGGCGATGCAGCCGCTCGGGCGCACCCAGCGCCGCTCGGTGCAGGAGGCCATCGCCGCGTTCGACGCCGGCACCAAGGACCCGAAGGAGATCCAGGCCGCGATCGACGCCGCGGGGCCGGCGCTGAAGAACATCCGCACGGGGGTCGGGGCGCTCCGCGGCTCGGACCCCGGCAACCTCACGACCCTCGTCCGCCAGACGAGCCGGACGATGGGCGCCCTGTCGGCGTCGGACGACGACCTCGCCGGTCTCGTCGACGACGGGCGCGTCGCGCTCGGCGTGACGGCCGCTCGGCGCGACGACGTCGGCTCGCTGCTGGACCAGGCGCCGTCCACGATGGACGACACCCGGCTGACGCTCGCTCGCGTCCGCGGCACGCTCGACGAGCTCGACCCGACCGCGAAGGACCTGCTGCCCGGCGCCCGGGCGCTGCCCTCCGCGGCGGACGCCGCCCGACCGGCGCTCGCCAGCCTCGACGCGGTCCTGGACGACGCGGAGCCCACGCTGCGCTCGCTGCGGCCGGCGGTCTCGCGGCTGTCGACCATCGTCGACCCCGGCATCACCACGATCAAGGCGCTGCAGCCGACGGTCGACCGCACGAACTCCACCCTGCTGCCTTGGCTGAACCAGAAGGACCCGGGCACGAACCTCAAGCTGTCGGAGGCCATCGGCCCGTTCTTCAGCGCCCTGGACTCGGCCGCGTCGTCGTTCGACGCCAACGGCTTCATGATGAACTTCCAGACCGCGCCGGACGAGCGGACGTTCCAGACGCTGCCGTGCACGCTGCGGCTCACGGACCCGGCCGCCAGCCCGGAGAACAAGATCAACTGCGACGCGCTCGGGGACCTCGTCAGGGCCCTGAGCGGCGCGCCGCTGCCGCCGTCGGGCGACTACCCCGACGACCCGCCGCGGCCGGACAGCCGGAGCATCGTCCGGAAGGGGAGCGACCGATGAGCTTCAACGGCGAACGCCTCGCGCTCGAGCTCAAGCGCGCGCGGCGACCCTTCCTGATCCTGCTGGTCCTCGTCGGCCTCGCGGCGTACGCGGCCTGGTACATGTTCCACAAGCAGGAGGCGCAGTGGCCCTGGCAGGCCACCCGCAAGTACCAGGTGGCCTTCCAGGACGTCAAGGGCGTCCGCCCGGGCCAGCAGCAGGTCCGCATCGCCGGCGTGAAGGTCGGCCTGATCAGCAAGGCGAAGGTCCGCGGCAAGAACGCCGTCCTGACCCTGTCGCTGGACGACAAGTACGGCAAGCTCTACAAGAACGCACGACTGAGCCTGCGCCCGGTCACCCCGCTGCAGGACATGTACGTGTCGATCGTCTCCCGCGGGACGAAGACGGCCGGGGAGCTCGGCAAGGACGACGTGCTGGGCATGCAGCGCAGCGAGGTCCCCGTGGACATCTCGCAGGTCCTCAACACCTTCGACACCGACACGCGGGCCCGCCTGGCGGCGCTGACCGACGACTTCGGCGAGGGCGTCGGCGGCCACGGCGAGGAGCTCCGTGCGGCGTTCGCCGCCCTGGCGCCGTTCCTGCGGACCGCCGACCGGCTGACGGGCGCGATGACCGACCGGCGGCGCGAGATCGCGCGGGTCGTCGACAACCTCGGGCGCCTGACGGCCGCGGTCAACACCCGCGACCAGCAGCTCACGCGCCTGGTCCGGGACGGCCACACGACCGTCGCGGAGCTCGCGGCCCACGACCAGACGCTCGCGTCGACGCTCGCGGAGCTGCCGGACACGCTGGCCAGGATGCGCAGCTCGTTCGCCACGCTGCGCGACGCCGAGACCCAGGTCGATCCCGCCCTGGCCTCGCTGCGGCCGGTCGCCGACAAGCTGCAGACCGGCCTCGACGCGCTCAAGGGCCTGAGCGGCGACGCGACCCCGTCGCTGAACGCGCTGCGGCCCGCCGCGAAGGACCTGCGACCGCTCGCGACGTCGCTGCCGGCGACCACCGACGCGCTGAAGGACGCGTTCGACCAGCTCGCGCCGACGGCGCCGCGGCTGGACCGGGCGACGGCCGACCTCGTGCCGTGCCGCCTGACCACCACGAAGTTCTTCCAGTGGACCCTGTCGGTCCTGAAGTTCTACGACGCCAACGGTGCGTGGCCCCGCGGTGAGCTCGTGCTCGGCGCCCCCGCCTTCTCGCTCGGGCTCGTCAAGGACCCGAACCTGCGGCGCGACAAGACCTGCACCCAAGGGGGGAGCACCCGATGAGGATCGAGCACCGGGTCGGCAAGCTGCTGACCATCGCGATCTTCACGATCGCCTGCCTGGGCGTCTTCGGCTGGCTCTTCGTCAAGGCGGGCGGCGACCTGCCCGGCACGGACGAGGGGGAGCGCGCCCAGGCGCTCGTCCCCACGGCCTTCCAGCTCGTCAAGAACGCCGACGTCCGCCGGGCCGGCGTCACCGTCGGCAAGGTCCGCGACGTGCAGAACCGCGGGTCGGTCGGGCTCGTGCAGTTCACCGTCAACAAGGACCAGGGGCCGCTCTACAAGGACGCCACGGTCAAGATCCGGACCAAGACGCTCGTCGGCGAGAACTACGTCGATCTCGACCCGGGCACCCCGAAGGCCGGGCCGCTCGGCGACAACGGGACGATCCCGCTGACCCAGGCCGGCGAGGCCGTGCAGCTGGACCAGATCCTCTCGGGCCTCGACAAGCCGACCCGCGCGGCGATCCAGAAGAACCTCGACGCGCTCGGCGGCGGCGTCGGCGAGCGGGGCGCGCAGCTCAGCCGCCTGTTCGCCGTCACGCCGGTCACGCTGAAGGGCGTGCGGCAGCTCAGCGACCTGCTGGACGACCAGCGCCCGGAGCTGGCGAAGATGATCGACCAGTCCGGCAAGGTGTTGCAGGCGTTCGCCAGCCGCACCGCGGACGTCCGCAACCTCGCGGTCCAGGCGCAGCAGACGGCGGCCGCGGCGGCGTCGCGCGACGCGCAGATCGGCGCGACCCTGCGCCAGCTGCCCGACACCCTGCGGCAGCTGCGCGAGACCTCGACCCGCCTGGGCCGCGTGTCGCGCCGCAGCACGCCGGTCGCGGCGGACCTGCGCGTCGCGATGGCCGCGCTGCCGGCGGTCACCAAGCGCCTGGAGTCGTCGACGAACGCGGGCCGCGAGCTGTTCGACGTGCTGCCCTCGGTCTCGAAGCAGGCCGAGCCGATGCTCGCGAAGCTCAAGGACTTCAGCGGCGAGACGAAGACCGCGATCCCGGCGCTGGACGGCCTGCTGCGCGAGACGAACCCCGCGCTGCGCTACCTGAAGCCGCACGCGACGGAGCTCGGGACGGTCTGGGCCAACCTCGGCTCGGCGATCGGCACGCGCGACGTCTCCAGCCAGCTCGGCCGCGTCCACGCGATCGTCGACGACCGCACCGTCAACGGGCTCCCGAAGGAGGTCTACGACGCGGTCCAGCAGGTGCTGACGCTCGGCGGCCTCACGAAGACCCGCGGGATCGGCTTCAACGCCTACCCGGACCCCGGGTCGCGGAAGGACCCCAAGGCGCTGCAGGGCACACCGCCGCAACTGCGGGCGGACCCGAGCGCGCTGACCGGGGCGAAGCCGTGAGCGACCGCGGCGGGACGACGCAGCTGGCCTACGTGCGGCTGGGACTCGACCGCCCGCTGCCGCTCGCCGCCGGACGGCACGTGATCGCCGCCGGCCCGTCCGGCGCGGACCCGGACCGGGTCACCGGCGTCGAGCGCATCCAGGGCGGCGCTGACGTCCTCGAGCTCGCGGACGTCGACCCGGTCGACCCCTCGCGCGGCGCGCCGAAGCGGAAGCGCCGGTCGCCGGACCCCGCGGGGACGCGGACCGTCGTGACCCTCGTGCGCGCGAGCGAGCCGCTGGAGCCCGCCCGGGCCGCCGCGATCCTCGAGGGATGGCGCCGCGACGGCGCCGAGCCCCGGCAGTGGGTCGGCGCGGCGCTGACCGCGATCAACCGCGCGCTGCAGGCCCACCGCCTGGTCCACCGCGATCCCTACACCGTCGAGGTGACCGTCGACGACCTGCTCTGGGCGGTCGTCGGCCACGGCTCCGCGGACGCGCTGGCCACCGGCGCTGCGGGCGAGCAGATCGACGCGCTCGGCACCCGCCGCGCCCGCGCCAACGCGTCGCAGCGCGCGCGACCGGGCGAGGTCACCGGCCTGGCGCTCACCGGGGGCCTGCCGCTCCTGGAGGGCGAGGAGCTCGTCGGCTTCGCCGTCCGCGAGGCCAACCACGGGCGCCGGCACTCCGCGCTCGCGGCGCTGGAGGCCGGACGCCGGCTGCTGGAGCAGGAGCTCGACCCGCGGGCGCGCGCGGCGCTGTCCCGGGTGCCGGATCCGCCGGGCGCCGACGCCGCCGCGCTGCTGGCGGCCGCCGGGGCGCTGCAGGACGTCGTCGACGTGTGGCGCTCGGGCACGGCCGGCGAGGCGCCGGAGGCCGCGCGCGCCGCGGAGGCCGAGCTGACGGCCGACGCGCGGGGCACGCGGCACCAGCCGCACGCCGGGGGCTGAGCGCCGCGGAAGCGGCGACGGTCGCCGCCGCCACGTCGCCCGCCCGCGCGGTCGGCGACGCCGCGGTCCGGGGCGCCCGGGGCGGGCATCCCGGCCTCAGCGCAGGTCGGTCCCCCGCGACCCGGCCGGCGCGAGCCAGCGCTCGAGCTCGAGCGCCAGGTGGACCTCCAGCCCGCGGCCGGCCAGCGGCTGCGGCAGCAGGCGGTCGGCGCGGGCCAGGCGCTTGAGCACCGTGTTGCGGTGGGTGTGCAGCAGCGTCGCGGCGCGCGGGGCGCTGGAGTCCTCGCGCAGGTAGACCCGCACCGTCTCGCGCAGCTCCGCGTCGGCGCCGGCCCGGGCGCCGCGCGCCGCGGCGACGAACGCGCGGGCGCGGTCCTCGTCCTGCAGCGCCAGCGACGCGACGCGGACCTCGGCGTAGGTGATCGCGCGCGGCCCGTCGGTGCCGCGCATCAGCAGGCGTTGCGTCGCGACGGCCTCGCGGTGGCTGTCGCGGAAGCCCGTCAGGCCCGGCAGCGACGAGCCGACCGCCACGGCGATGCCGTCGGGCACGTCGCCGGCCATCGCGCGGACGCGCTCGGGGTCGGGCGTGGCGTTCGACGTCCACGCCCACAGCGCCGAGCCGGTGGCGACGGTGAACGGCCGCCCGCCGCCGATGCCGTGCGAGACGACGCCGGCCGCGTGCTCCAACTCGCCCGCCGCGACCGCGCCGTCGGACGCCCAGAGCACGAGCGCGGTGTGGTGGCCGGCCAGCTCGTAGCCGATCCGCGCGGCGGCCCGGGCCTGGGTGATCGGCGCGCCGTCGAGGATCAGCAGGACGGCCTCGCGCCGCCGGGCCACGACGCCGCCGATCAGCGCGTCGCGCTCGGCGTCCATCTGCGCCGCGAGGCCGCTGAGGATCCCGTCGACGAAGCCGAACAGCGACCGCGAGCCGTAGTCCAGGGCGGCGACCAGGCCGTCCCCGTCGAGGCCCTCCTCCTGGGCGCACCGCATCCACGTCCGCCAGGCGACGTTCTGGCCCTGCCGGTACGCGGTCAGCAGGCTGTCCCGATCGGTCCCGCGGCGGGTCATCTCGCGCGCGAGGTCGAGCGCCTCCGGCGGCACGTCGACGCCGGCGGGGGCGTCCGGGCGGTCGATCGTCGACGCGATCCAGCGCCGCAGGTTCGCCCCGGTGCTGGCCCGCGTCTGGGCCGCCAGCACCGGGTCGTCGGCCAGGACGGGGGAGGAGTCGAGGATCGCCTCGTTGGCCGCGGAGAGCAGCGCGTCGAAGTCGGCGAGCATGCGCCGGGCCACGCCGCGGATCTGCCGCGCGGCGGCCGGTGAGGGCGGTTCCCAGCGTTGCGCGGCGATCACCTCCCGATACTAGCCGCGGGGTGGGCGACCGCTCCCTTGCGGCGTACACCGGTGGGCAGATGCACCCGTTTCGCCCCTGGTCGCGGTGCGACGGTGCGACCAGCGAGAGAGCCGACCGAGACCCGCGCCGCAGCGCGGCGCCGGCGGCCCCGAACCGACCCCCACCGAGGAGCGCCCCACCATGCCCTTGACCACCGGCAACTTCCCACCCGTCGACCCGCCGACGTTCCTGCACATGCCGTACCGCGAACGGCTCAAGGTGCTGTCGCAGCACTGGGCCGAGTACGGCTTCGGCGCGCCCAAGATCGTCACGTTCATCTACCTGTTCCGGATGGTCCTGTTCACGGTCGGCTGCGGCATCCTCGCGGCCACCCTGACGTCGGACCTCAACCCGTTCAAGCCGTCGGAGTGGTTCGACCAGGCGATCGTCTGGCAGAAGCTC
The DNA here is from genome assembly GCF_040675535.1 of Patulibacter sp. NPDC049589. Lineage (NCBI taxonomy): Bacteria > Bacillati > Actinomycetota > Thermoleophilia > Solirubrobacterales > Patulibacteraceae > Patulibacter > Patulibacter sp. NPDC049589. The sequence continues at coordinate 55,783 of NZ_JBFAPC010000009.1, forward strand.
ATCGTCTGGATGCTGCTCATCGAGTCGCTCGGCATGGGCGGCTCCTGGGGCCCGCTCTCCGGCCACTTCAAGCCGTTCACCGCCGGCTTCCGCCACTACTTCCGGGTCGGGACGATCCGCCTCCCGCCGTGGGGGGACAAGGTGCCGTTCACGAAGGGCGACGAGCGCACGCCGTTCGACGTCGCGCTCTACACGCTGCTGATCGCCAGCTACATCGCGGCGATCGCGATCCCCGGGCAGTTCGACCGCGAGCTGACGAGCGCCGTCGGGCTCGACAACGAGGGGCTCATGGCCTCCGCCTCGGTGATGCCGATCATCGTGCTGCTGGTCCTGATGGGCCTGCGCGACAAGGTCGTCTTCCTGGCGGCGAGGTCCGAGCAGTACCTGCCGGCCCTGATCTTCTTCGCGTTCTTCCCGTTCGTCGACATGGTCATCGCGGCGAAGATCCTCATCGTCGCGGTCTGGGTCGGCGCCGGCTTCTCGAAGCTCACGAAGCACTTCCCGTACGTCATCCCGCCGATGGTCTCCAACACGCCGTGGCTGACGTCGACGACGATCAAGCGCGCGCACTACCGCAACTTCCCGGACGACCTCCGGCCGTCGAAGGGCGCGAAGTTCCTCGCCGAGATCCCGGGCACCGCGTTCGAGATCGTCGTGCCGCTGATCCTGCTGTTCTCGACGAACCACACGATCACGGTGATCGCGGCGATCATCATGCTCGGCTACTGCGTCTTCATCATCAGCTGCTTCCCGCTCGCGACGCCGATCGAGTGGAACGTCATGTTCATGTTCCTGATCGGGTTCCTCTTCCTCTCCCACGGCTCCAACGAGGGCTACGGACTGGCCGACATGGACACCGGCCTCCTGATCCTCACGGTCGTCGGGATGGTCCTCTTCCCGATCTGGGGCAACATCCGGCCCGACCAGATCTCGTTCCTCCCGGCGCTGCGCCAGTACGCGGGCAACTGGGCGTCGGGCATGTGGGCGCTGGCCCCGGGCGCGGAGCAGAAGCTCAACGACCACGTCAAGAAGGCGTCCCTGATGCAGCAGGACCAGCTCGAGGCCGAGTACGGCAAGGACGAGGGCACCGTCGTCCTCCAGCAGCTGCTCGGCTGGCGCTCCCTGCACAGCCAGGGCCGCGGCCTGAACTCGGTGATGATCAAGACCCTCGGCGACGACGTCGACCGCTACGACCTGCGGGAGGCGGAGTTCGCCTGCAACGCCGTCGTCGGCTGGAACTTCGGCGAGGGCCACCTGCACGACGAGCGCCTGATCGCGGCGCTGCAGCGCCGGTGCGACTTCTCGCCGGGCGAGTTCATCGTCGTCTGGGTCGAGTCCGAGCCGTACGCCAACGGGAAGCAGGAATACCGCGTCATCGACGCCGCCGTGGGCATCGTCGAGCGCGGCACCTGGAAGGTCCAGGACTGCGTCGACGCGCAGCCGTGGCTGCCGGACGGCCCGATCCCGACGAACGTCACCTGGCGGCTCGACGGGTACCAGCGCGTCAGCCACCCCGGCGGCCGCGGCGGATCCGGCGAGGCCGTGGAGCGTCGGCGCGCCGAGGCGGGGCAGTCGCGGACCGGGCAGGTCGGAGCCGGGGCCAGCACCCCGCAGGCCGTGCCGGCGCCGCAGGCCGCGCCGTCCGGCGAGCCCGCGACCGGCGAGCCCGCGACCGGCGGGGAGCCCGTCACCGCATGACCGACCGCGTCCACGGACCGACCGCCGACCCGTCCGTGGGTGCGGTCGCATGACGACGGCGACGGTGGTCGGCAGCGGGCCCAACGGGCTCGCCGCCGCCCTCACCCTCGCCGCCGCGGGCGTCGAGGTCACGGTCCTGGAGGCCGCCGACCGGCTGGGCGGGGGCACCCGGACCAGCGAGCTCACGCTCCCCGGGCTGCTGCACGACGAGTGCTCCGCCGCGCACCCGCTCGCGGTCGACAACGCGTTCACGCGCAGCTTCGACCTGCAGGCCCACGGGCTCACCTGGCGGTGGCCCGAGGTCCAGTACGCGCACCCGCTCGACGGCGGCGGGGGCGCGGCGGCGGTCCGCTCGGTGGAGGAGACCGCCGCCGGCCTCGGCCCGGACGGCAAGGCGTGGCGCGCGGTCTTCGGCAAGCTCGACGAGCGCTTCGACGACATCGCCTCCGACTTCACGCAGCCGATGCTGCGGCTGCCGTCGCACCCGATCAAGATGGCGCGCTTCGGCGCGTACTCGGGACTGCCGGCGGGCGTGCTCGCCCGCCGCTGGTCGACGCCCGAGGGCCGCGCGCTCTTCGCCGGCGTCGCCGCGCACGCGCTGCGGCCGTTCTCCAGCCCGATGTCCGCCGCGATCGGCGTGGCGCTCGGGACGGCCGCGCACACCTACGGCTGGCCGGTCGCCGAGGGCGGGTCGCAGGCCATCACCGGCGCGATGATCTCGCTGTTGCGCGAGCACGGAGCGACCCTGGAGACCGGCGTCCGCGTGCGGTCGCTGGCGGACCTCGGCGATCCCGACGTCGTGATGCTCGACGTCGCCCCCGCGGCGGCCGCGGACATCGCGGGCCCCCGGATCCCGCCGCGGGTGGCCCGGGCGCTGCGGCGCTTCCGCCACGGGCCCGGCACCTTCAAGGTCGAGTTCGCGGTGGAGGGGGGCGTCCCGTGGACGTACGAGCCGACCCGCCGCGCGGGCACGGTCCACGTCGGCGGCGACCTGCACGAGATCGCGACGACGGAGCGCGAGATCCAGCGCGGCCGGATGCCCGAGCGGCCGTTCGTCCTGCTCTGCCAGCAGTACCTCGCCGACCCGACGCGGTCCAGCGGCGACGTCCACCCGCTCTACACCTACGCGCACGTGCCGCACGGCTGGACGGGCGACGCGACCGCCGCGATCGAGGCGCAGATCGAGCGCTTCGCGCCCGGCTTCCGCGACCGCATCGTCGGCCGCAACGTGCGCAGCGTGGCCCAGACGGAGGCCTACAACCTGAACTACGTCGGGGGCGACACGGTCACCGGCTCCAACGATCCCCGGCAGATGGTCCTGCGGCCGCGCGCCGCACTGGACCCCTACGCGCTCGGCGCCCCGGGCCTGTTCATCTGCTCCGCCGCGACCCCGCCCGGCGCCGGGGCGCACGGCATGTGCGGCTACAACGCGGCGCGCTCGGCACTGCGCGGGCTCGGCGTGTCGGTCGCGTAGCTCGTCCGTGACGCCGTCCGCCCCGTGCCGATCACCACGCTCGACCCCCGCGCGATGACCGCCCCGATCCGCTCCGACCTCCTGGCCGCACTGACGTCCGACGACGCCGGGCACGGGCACCGGATGGCGCTCGCGCTGCACGAGCGGATCCCCGAGCTCGCCGCAGACCCGGGGCTCTTCGCCGACACCGAGGCCAGCTGCACCGCGAACGTCACCGAGATCCTCCGGGTCCTGACGGGCGGCCTGCCCGTGGAGGCGGTCGAGGTCCCGCCGGTCGCGCGCGACTACGTCGTCACCTTCGTCCACCGCCGGATCCCGCTGGCGGTGCTCCTGCGCGGCTACCGGGTCGGCCAGAACCACCTGTGGCAGGAGTTCGCGGCCCGGCTGCGCGGCGTCGCCGGCGACGACCCCGGCGCCACGGAGTCGCTGGCGACGATCGAGAACCTGCTCTTCGAGTACGTCGACCGGCTCAGCGATCAGCTCGCCGTCGCGTATCAGGACGAGCTCGAGCGATGGGTCCGCAGCGCCGCGGCGGTCCGTTACGACACGGTCAACGAGATCCTCTCCGGCGGGGCCGTCGACCTGGAGGTCGCGTCGCGGCGGCTCGGCTACGAGCTCCGGGTCCGGCACCTCGCGGTCCTCGTGACCCGTGACGACCGGACGGGGGCGTCGGCGTCGCTCGAGGCGGCCGCGCTCGCGTTCGCGGCCGCGGTCGGCACCCGGGACACGTTGCTGGTGCCGGTCGGGAGCACGACGCTCTGGAGCTGGGCGGCGCTCGGCGACGCGTCCGACGACGACGTGCTCTCGCGGGCCGAGGCGCACGTCCCGCCCGCCGGCGTCCGGATCGCCGTTGGCCACCCGGGCGGCGGCGTCGACGGCATCCGCGACGGGCACGCCGAGGCGCAGATCGCGGCGGAGCTCGCGCTCGTCACGAAGCGCCCGCCGGACCGCCCGACGTCCTACCGAGCGATCGAGCTGCTGTCGCTGCTGACGGCGGACCCGGAGCGCGGGCGGCGCTTCGTCCGCCGGCAGCTCGGCGCGCTCGGCGATCCGGGCGCCGGCACCGCGCGCCTGCGCGAGACGACCCTGGCGTTCCTCGAGCACGGCGGTAGCCACATAGCCGCCGCCCACGCCCACCACCTCCACAAGAACACGGTCTACACGCGGGTGCGGCGCGCGGAGCGCCTGCTCGGCCGGCCGATCCTCGTCGGCGACGCCGCACTGCAGGACGCGCTCCGGCTCGCGGTCGCGATGCCGGCCGAGATCCTGGGGACGGCGCCGGACGAGGGGTAGCGGGACGCGGTCCGTCGTCCGGGGACGCCGGGCGCGTCCGCCGGGCGGGCCGTCCGGAGCGCGCCCGGCCCGGGAGCGCCCGGCTCAGCCGTCGGCGCCGGCCTCCGCGATCACCCGGGCGGGCATCGCGACGGCCAGCGTGAGCGCCGCGTGCAGCGCCGCTCGGCCGGGGACGACGGGCGTGCCGAGCGCCCGCTCCGCCCGGCGGACGCGGGTGTAGACCGTGTTCTTGTGCAGGTGCAGCGCCTGCGCCGCGCCCAGGTGACTGCCGCCGTGGTCGAGGAACGCGAGCGCGGTCTCGCGCAGGCGGGCGGTCGCGCCGTCGGTGGCCGCGAGCGGGCCGAGCTCGCGCCGGACGAAGCGGCGGCTGCGCTCGAAGTCCGCGGTCAGCAGCGACAAGAGCTCGAGCGAGCGGTACGAGACGGTCGGTCCGGCCTCGCCGGCGTAGAGCTCCGCCGCGTGCTGGGCCTCCTCGTGCGAGACGCGGAAGCCCTCGACGCCCGCGCCGGGGCGGCCGATCGCCAGGCGCAGGCCGCCGTCGGGGCGGTGCGCCTCCAGCCGCTCGACGACCGCGCCGTCGGGCTGGTCGCCGATCGACGCCCACGCCCAGAGGACCGACGTGCCGACGGGGACGAGCAGCGGGTCGCGACAGCCGGCGACCGCGGCGGCCGTCGCGGCCGCGCGCTCGAGCGCGCCGGGCGTCGGCATCTGCTCCGGCGACGGGTCGGCGGACACGATCAGCGCGACGTGCCGGCCGCGCAGCTCGTAGACGAGCCGCTGCGACGCCACGCCGCTGTCGATCGCGCCGCCGTCGAGCAGCTCGCGGACGGTCTCCACCCGCACGGCGGACGCGCTGCGGACCCACTGGTCGCGCTCGCGCTGGTAGATCTCGGCGAGCTCGTCGGACACGCGGTCGACGTACTCGAAGAGCAGCGCCGCGATCGCCTCCATCGCGCCGACGGTCGCGGGGTCGTCGCCGCGGTACGTCCGCAGGCGCTCGGCGAACGTCGTCCACAGGTGGTTCTGCCCGACGCGGTAGGCGCGCAGCAGGACCGCGAGCGGGATCCTCCGGTGGACGAGCCCGACGGCATAGTCGCGCGCGGCGTCGGGGACCTGGACCTCGGCGATCGGCAGCCCGGACTCCAGGAGCCGCAGGATCTCGGTGACGTTCGCCGAGCAGCTGGCCTCGGTCTCGGCGAACAGCGCGCGCTGCTCGGGGACGGCGCCGAGCTCGGGGATCCGCTCGTGGACCGACGTCGCCATCAGGCGCCCGTGGGACACGCCGTCGGCGGTGAGCGCGGCGAGCAGCTCGCGCTGGACGGCGGGCGAGGGCCCGGCGCCTGGTCGCGCCGGTGGCCGGTCGGCCGTGTCGGAGGTCAGCACCGGAGGGCCCCGCCGGCTGCGTTCACGGGCCGCAGGCCGACGATCCGCGGATCGCCCGCGTCCGGCACGCCCGGCAGGACGGCGGCCGCGGAGATCCGGTGCAGGCGCAGGGCGACCTGGAGCTCGGCGCGGCGCCCGGCGACCGGCACGCCGAGGATCGCCTCGATCTCGCGGATGCGGTTGCGGACCGTGTGCTCGTGGACGCCGAGCGTCGCGGCGGTCGACACGTGCGAGCCGGTCGACAGCCACGTCAGCAGCGTCGCGCGCAGTCGGGCGGTGCGGTCGTCGCGGACGGCGAGCGCCCCGAGCTCGGCGCGGACGAAGCCGTCGGCGCGCTCGGGGTCGTCGAGCAGCAGCGTCTCCAGCCGGACGTCCTGGTCGCAGACGACGCGCGGCTGGTCACCGAGCGCGCGGTGCACGCGGGCGACCTGCCCGGCGCGGGCGCGGGCCAGGCGCATGCCGCGCAGCCCGGCGTCGGCGCCCGCCG
>NZ_JBFAPC010000010.1:0-62016 GCF_040675535.1 Patulibacter sp. NPDC049589
GCCCCGTGCCGCGCCGCCCGCCGGCACGACCCAGCCGCCGAGCACATGCGGGCCGTCGGCGAGCAGCAACGGCCGGCTGGTCCCGACGGCGCCGGCGACCGCGAGGGCCGCCCGCTCGAGCTCGCCGGGATCCCCCGCCGACCAGCAGACGAACGCGAGCTGCGGGCCGGTCAGCACGTGGCCGAGCGCGCGCTCGGCCGCCCCGCGGTCGACCGGCTCGCCCGCCAGCAGGGCGCGGGCCACGTCGGCGCGGACGATCGCCGCGCGGCGCTGCCGCCGCTCGCGCTCGGCGACGTGCTCGGCGCCGACCCGCGCGGAGACCATGTCGATGTAGCGGAAGCTGAAGTCCGCGGTCTGCCGCAGCGCGACGACGAGCCGGTCGCGGTCGGGGATCGCCTCGGCCAGCGCGGTGCTCCAGCGGCCCCAGAAGTACGCGTGCCCGAGCCGGTAGAAGCGCAGCGTCGCGTCGACCCCGCCGCCGCGCGCCGCCATCCGCCGGGCGTGCTCGAGCGCGGCGACCGGCGCCTCGGTCGCCTCGACCGGGATCCCGTGGCGGATCATCGAGATGATCGCCTCGGCGTTGGACGCGCACGACGCGTGCGTGACCCCGGCGATGTCCGGGTCCTCCGCGATCTCCGGGATCTGGGCGGCGAGGTCGTCGAACATCTCCTGCGAGACGACGTCGAGCTGCGCCGACCACGCGGTGGCGAGCGCGCGGACCTCGGGGATGGTGGCCCCGGGGGCCGGCTCGTCGTGGGTCGCCGTCACGACGCCGAGCCTCGCAGGTCCGCGGCGGCGCAACCGATCCCCGCGGCGGTCCCCCCGCTCGTATGCTCGCCCGGACCCGGGGCGCCGCGTCGTCGCCCCGGCGGCCGCGCGTCGCGACCGGACCAACGATCAGGAGACGCCGGTGCACAGCTCGATACTCGTGGGGACCGACGGCTCGGGGACGGCCGCGGAGGCCGTCGCCGCCGCCGCGAGGCTCGCCGCGGCAATGGACGCCCGGCTCACGATCGTCTCGGCGTTCGCGCCGGTGCCGCGCAGCCGGCTGCGGGCCGAGGCCCAGCAGGCGCCGTCCGACGTCGAGTGGACCGTCAACGCGCGGGAGGACGTCGAGGCGCTGCTGGAGACCGCGAAGGCGGCGGCCCTGGGCGCCGGCGCGACGAAGGTCCGCACCGCGGCGCGCGAGGGCGACCCGGCGACCGGGATCCTCGACGTCGCCGACGAGCTGCACTGCGACCTCATCGTCGTCGGCAACCGCGGCATGACGGGCGGGGGCGGGCGCCGGTTCCTGCTCGGCGCGGTCCCCGACAAGATCAGCCACCACGCGCCCTGCTCGGTGCTGATCGTCGCGACGACCTGAGGACCTGAGGCCACCGCCACGTGGAGGCGCCGGCTAGCCCTCGACCCCGGCGATCTTGCGCTGCAGCGCCGCGCGCTCCGCGGCGTTGGCGCAGCGGTCGACCGCCTCGCGCAGCGCGGTCCGGGCGTCGTCCGGGCGGCCGAGCCGGATCAGCAGCTCCCCGCGGACGGCGGGGAGCAGGTGGGTGCCCGCGAGGTCCCCACCCGCGGCGATCTCGTCGACGATCTGGAGGCCGGCCCGCGGACCGGAGGCCATCGCGACCGCGACCGCGCGGTTGAGCGCGACGATCGGCGACGGGGCCAGCCGCCCGAGGGCCTCGTAGAGGAGCACGATCCGCGCCCAGTCCGTGTCGGCGACCGACGGCGCGACGGCGTGACACGCGGCGATCGACGCCTGCAGGCCGTACGGACCCAGCCCGCGCCCGTCCCCGGTGGCCCGGGCCAGGGCCGCCCTCCCGCGACGGATCGCCGCGTGGTCCCACCGCCGGCGGTCCTGGTCCTCGAGCAGCACGGGGCGGCCGTCGCCGTCGACCCGGGCGGGGAAGCGCGCCGCGGTGAGTTCCAGCAGGGCGAGCAGCCCGAAGGCCTCGGACTCCGGCGCGATCCGCACGAGCACGCGGGCCAGCCGGCGCGCCTCATCGGCGAGGTCCCGGCGGATCCACTCCTCGCCCTCCGACGCGGAGGAGCCCTCCGTGAAGATCAGGTATACGACGTGGAGGACCGCCCCGAGCCGCCCGTCGAGCTCGTCGCGGTCCGGCACCGCGAACGGCACGCGGGCGGCGGCGAGCGTCTTCTTCGCGCGGGTGATGCGGGCCTGGATGGTCGGGACCGGGACCAGGAACGCCCGCGCGATCTCGTTCGTGGTGAGCCCGCCGACGATGCGGAGCGTCAGCGCGATCCGCGCCTCGCTCGTCAGGACGGGGTGGCAGGTCGTGAACATCAGCGCGAGGACGTCGTCGTCGATCGCGCTGTCATCGAACAGGGCGTCCACGCCGGGCTCGCTCTCGGTCAGGTCCCGGGCCAGGACGGCGTAGCGGTCGTCCCGCGCGGAGCGCCGGCGGAACGCGTCGATGGCCCGGCGCCGACCGGTCGTGAGCAGCCAGCCGGCAGGCTCGGCCGGCACGCCGTCGACCGACCAGGACACCAGGGCCTCCGCGAGCGCCTCCTGTGCGACGTCCTCGGCCAGCGAGAAGTCGCCCGTGAACCGCGCGAGCGCGCCGACGATGCGGGCGGACTCCGTGCGCCACACCGCCTCGACGGCGCCGCGCGATCCCGGGCTGCTCATCGCGGGCTCAGAGCTGCCCGGTCTGCTCGCGCCACGCGCGCTCCTTCTGGATCCACTCGTTGTCCTGCGGGAACTCGTCGATCGTGGTCACGCGCCGGATCTCGGTCTTGCTGCCCGCGGTCAGCGGCGCGCGCTTGGCCCACTCGACGGCCTCCTGCTTCGACGCCACGTCGAGGATGTAGTACCCGGCGAAGAGCTCCTTCGTCTCGCCGTACGGGCCGTCGGTGACGACCGGCGTCTCGCCGCTGAAGTCGACGACGACGGTGTCCTCCGGGGTGTCCAGGCCCTCGGCGGCGAGCAGGACGCCGGCGCGGATCAGCTGGTCGTTGAAGCGCCCCACCGCGTCGAGGATCTCCGCGAAGTCGCCGCCCATGATGGTCGCGAGCGACTCGTCCGTCGGACGCATGATGAGCATGTACTTGGCCATGTCGTTCTCCTTGGTTCCGTGAGGCCCGGTCGACCTCTCACCCGGTGGTCGAACGGGGAGAGCGTAGATCGACACGGGCGCGGGAACCCTCCGGATCCGTCGCCGCGCGACCGGCCCCCCGACCGCGGAGCGCGGCTCGACTACCGTTGACCGCGTGGCGCTCAGAGCCCTGATCGCGGAGGACCAGGTGCTGCTGCGCTCCGGGATCGCGCGGCTGCTCGGCGACGCCGGGATCGACGTCGTCGCGCAGGCCGGCGACGCGGAGGACCTGATGCGCAAGGTCCGCGCCCACAAGCCGGACATCGCGATCGTCGACGTCCAGATGCCGCCGGACCACACCGACGACGGCCTGCGGGCGGCGGTGGCGATCCGCGCCGAGCTGCCGGACACCGCGGTCCTCGTCCTGTCGCAGTTCCTCGAGGAGCGCTACGCGCTGGACCTCGTCGGCGACGACCCCCGCGGCGTCGGCTACCTCCTGAAGGACCGCGTGATCGACGTCGACGCGTTCGTCGCCGCGGTGCGCCGCATCGCCGGCGGCGGGTCGGTCCTCGATCCGCAGGTCGTCGCGCTGATGGTCGGCCGCCGCCGCGCCGGCGACCCGCTCGACGCGCTGACGCCCCGCGAGCGCGAGGTCCTGGGGCTGATGGCGGAGGGCAACTCCAACCGCGGGATCGCCGAGACGCTCGGCGTCGGCGCCGCGGCGGTCGAGAAGCACTCGACGCGGATCTTCCAGAAGCTCGGCCTCGGCACGGAGCCGACCGAGCACCGCCGCGTGATGGCGGTCCTGACGTACCTGCGGGCGGGGTGACGGCGGCGCGGCGGTCGGTCGCATCGAGTTCGGCACCTCAGGGGTACGGACGTCGACGCGCGGCCGCACCACTGGCGGCGCGGCGGTCGGTCGCATCGAGTTCGGTACCTCAGGGGTACGGACGTCGACGCGCGGCCGCACCACTGGCGACGCGGCGGTCGGTCGCATCGAGTTCGGCACCTCAGGGGTACGGACGTCGACGCGCGCCACGCGGCCCGGTGCCGCGCGTGCGTCCCCGCGTCAGAGGGTCCCGGTCGACAGCCCCATGGCCGCGGCGATCGGGTAGCCGATGATCGCGATCCAGACGGTGCCGGCGAGCAGCAGCAGGTAGTCGGCGCGCAGCCGGCCCGGCGCGGGGCCGTCCGGGCGGGCCGAGATCCGGATCACGGCGAGCACGAGGGCGATCGCGACCGCGGCCGCCACGATCGCGAGGCCCCAGGCGGCGGGCTCGGTGTCGTCCTCCGGGCCCGCGAGCAGGACGAGGTGGAAGACCACCCCCGCGAGGACCGACCCGAGGGTGAGGATCCAGGCCGGGGAGCGGACGACGGCCGGCTTCTCGGGCAGCTCGGGGGCGGACACGCCCGGAACCTAGCGGCTCGCCCGCGGCAGGCGCGCGGTCAGACGGGTGCCGGCGGGGTCGTCGTCCGCGACGACGAGGACGCCGCCGATCGCCTCGACGCGGTCAGCGAGGCCCTGCAGCCCGCCGCCGGGGCGCGCGACCGCGCCGCCGCGGCCGTCGTCGCGGACGACCACGAGCAGCGCGCCGTCCTCCTCCCGGACCTCGACCTCCGCCCGCGCCGCTCCTGCGTGCTTCGCCACGTTGGCCAGCGCCTCGGCGATCACGAAGTACGCGGTCGCCTCCACCCGGGGCGACCAGCGGGCGTCGGGCACGTCGACCGTCACGGGCAGCGGGCTGCGAGCGGTCAGCGACTGGACGGCCGCCGCCAGCCCGCGGTTGGTGAGGATCGACGGGTGGATGCCGGCGACGAGGTCCCGCAGCTCGGCGATCGTGGCGCGCGCCTCGCCGACGGCGTCCTGCAGGGTCCGCCGCGCCGCGGCCGGGTCCCGCTCGAGGTCCCCGATCCCCTGCTGGACGCCGAGGGCGACGTTCATCAGCCGCTGCTGGGCGCCGTCGTGGAGGTCCCGCCCGAGCCGCCGGCGCTCGTCGTCCGCGGCGGCGACGATCCGGGCGCGCGACGCGTCGACCGCGTCGGCGCGCGCCCGCTCGACGGCCTCGCGGCGGCGAACGGCCTCCGCCTCCCGCCGCTCGGTCTCGTCGCGGAAGACCACGACCGCCCCGCGGCCGGCGCCCGTCGGGAACGGCGCCGAGCTGTACGACACGGGGACGAGCGAGCCGTCGCGGCGGACGAACCAGTCCTCCTCCACGCGCACGGTCTCACCGGTCGTGCGGGGCCGCAGCAGCGGGCACTCGTCCTCGGGGAACGGCGTGCCGTCGGGGCGGTGGTGGTGGATCGTCGCGTGGCTCGGGCGCCCAAGCAGGCCGGCCTCGTCGAAGCCGAGGATCGCCAGCGCGGCGGGGTTCGCGAAGCCCACGCGCCCCTCGTGGTCGACCACGTAGACGGCCTCGCCGACGCTCTGGAGCAGCGCGGTGAGCGCCATCGGGGGCGGGGCGGCGCCCGATTCCGCGAACCAGGCGCCGGGCGGACCGGCGGGCATCGCCCGAGCCTACGGGGCGCGGACGGAACGGGGCGGATCGTGTCGGGTTCGACACGGGATCGCTTTGGGATTACCATGTGATCCAGTCATGGCCACCGTCACGCAGCCCCGTCCCGACCTCGACGCGCACCGGCACGCCATGCGCGCGGACGTCGACGTCGTGGCCCGCGAGGTCCGCGATCTGCTCGGCGCGCGGCTGGGCGCCTACGTCGCGGGAGTGGGTGAGACGCGCGCGCTGCACGAGTGGGCCGAGGGCGCGCGCACCCCGAGTGCCGACGCGCAGCGGCGGCTCCGCCTGGCCCTCCAGATCGCGACGATGATCGCCGCGACGGACGGGACCCAGACGGCCCAGGCGTGGTTCCAGGGGCTGAACCCGCAGCTCGACGACCGCTCGCCGGCGCGCCTGATCCGCGAGGGCGCGCTCGACGAGGTCGGCGGCCAGGTCGTCGCCGCGGCGCGCGCGTTCGTCGTCGGCGGCTGATGGCCGAGCCGGACGTCGCGATCCCCACCGGCCGGCTGCACCGGCTGGCCCGCCGGCCGGACCCGTGGGCGTGGCCGGACTGGGCCTTCGCCGGTCCGGACGGGACGTTCGGCAACCGCTACGACGACCCGCAGTCGGAGTACCGCGTGCTCTACGCGGGCTCGGACCGCCTGACCTGCTTCCTCGAGACGCTCGCGCGGTTCCGGCCCGATCCACACGTGCTGGCCGTGGAGATCGCCCCGGACCCGCGCGACGGCGACTTCCCGACCGCGCCTGCCGGGCAGGTGCCCGTGACGTGGGTGGACGGCCGCGCGATCGGCACGATCGAGGTGACGTGGCCGTTCACCGACGTCGGCACGCGCGCCGCGCTCGCCCACCTGCGCGACGCGCTGCCCGACCTCATCGTCCGCCACGGGCTCGACGACCTCGACGGGGCGATCGAGCTGTTCGGGCTCGCGCTGGCCTGAGCACCAGCCACCGACGATCGGCCGAGCAGGGCGACCCCGAGCACGGCGTCTGGTCGATCGGGCTCGTCCAAGGACTGATCCACGACATCCCGACCTGCGCCGAGCTCGTCGAGCGGATGATCGCCGAAGCCGACGAGCTCATCCGCGGACGACGCAGCACGCTCATCGCGTAGGGGGCGCCGCCAGCAGCGTCGCTCGGGCCCGCTCGCACTCGTCGGCGGCCCGCAGCAGCGCGTCGCCGAGGCGAGCGATCGCGTCCATCTCGGGCTCCGGGTGCCCGGCGCCGAGCTCCCGCGTCGCGCCCTGGAGCGTCCGGAGCGTCGCCTCGAGGACGCCGAGGATCGCGATAGCCGGCGGCGGGTCCGCCGGCCGCTCCCGGACCTCGGTCTCGAGCCCGCGCGCGGCGAGCATCAGGTCGCACGCGGCGTCGAACACCCGATCCACCGGCGGGCCCTGCCGCTCCCGGGTCAGCCACGTGCGCACGGTCACCATGCCTCGAGCGTGCCGGTCGCGCGCCCCGAGGACCATGGTGGTTCCCCGCCATTCCGGGTCCCCAGATGGCGGGGAGCAGCCATGGCGCCGGGCCCGCCCGCCCACCAGGCTGGGGGCATGCCTCAGACGTTGTTGCCCAGGGACCAGGCGCTGCTCGTCACGAAGCCCGGATTCGACGCCCTGGTCGCCCGGCTCGCGGAGCTCCGGGAGGCCCGGGAGCGCGCCGCCGGCACCGACCCGGCCCCGGGCGACGACACCGCCGAGCTGACGGACCGGATCATCCTCGTGGAGACCGCCCTCGCCCGCGCGGTGATCGCCCACGGTGCCCGCCACGGGTACGCCCTGGCGGCCGTCGGCACGGTCGTCGAGGTCGACGACGGCGCGCGCCCGTGCGCCTACCGGCTCGTCCTCCTCCACGACGAGGGCGACGACACGGCCGCCACCCCGGTGTCGGTGCTGTCGCCGGTCGGCGCCGCCCTCATGGGCCGCGCCGTCGGCGACGCCGTGGAGATCGCGTTGCCGAACCGGCGACTCCGGTCGCTGCTCGTGCGCCGCATCCGGGACGACGCATGACCGTCCGGGCCGGGATCTGGCACCGTCCGTCGATGGGACTGACCACCACGCTCGCCCGGATGCCCCTCGCGCGCCAGATCTTCCTGGTCGCGGCCTTGGTGCTCGGCGGCGTGACCGCGGCGCTCGTCCTCTCGCCGGTCACGATCTCGTCGCCGATGACCGGGCGTGACACCGCCCTGGTCCTCGGTGGGCTGCTGCTCGTCCTCGCGACCATCCACCTCGCGCTGCGCCGCCTGCTCGCGCCGCTGCACCGGCTGGCCGACGCGATGGGGACGATCGACCCGCGCGACCCCGATCCGGGGCTCCGCGCCCGGATCGCCCCCGACGACCGCGACGTCGAGCGGCTGCTGGAGGCGTTCGAGCAGATGCTCGACCGCTTCCGGCTCGAGCGGCTCGACAGCGATCGCCGCACCAGCGCGGCCCAGGAGCACGAGCGGCGCACCATCGCCGGCGAGGTCCACGACGAGCTCGGCCAGACGCTGACCGCGCTGTCGCTGCAGCTCGACCGCGCGACGATGGATCCGCAGCACCGGGAGCTGGCGCAGCGCACGGTCGCCCGCGCGCTCGGCGACGTGCGCGACATCGCCCGGAGACTGCGCCCCGAGGGCCTGGACGACCTCGGGCTCGTCAACGCGGTGATCGCGCTGTGCGTCCGCGTGCAGGAGGAGAGCGGCCTGACGATCGACCGCGACCTCAGCGCCCCGCTGCCGCCGCTGGACGGCGACGTCGAGCTCGCGCTCTACCGGATCGCCCAGGAGGCGCTGACCAACGCCATCCGGCACGCCGACGCCGGCCGCGCGACCGTCGCGCTGCGGGCGGAGGACGGTCACGTCGTCCTCACCGTCACCGACGACGGCCGGGGATTCGTCGCCGCGCCTCCGGCCGACGGAGGCATCGCCGGGATGCGCGAGCGGGCCCGGCTGATCCGCGGCAGCTTCGACCTCCGGGCCGAGACGCGCCTGGGGACGAGGATGCGCTGCGCGGTGCCGGTGCCGTCGCGATGACCGTCCCCCTGCGCACCCGGATCCTGCTCGCCGACGACCACGCGCTCGTCCGCAGCGGCATCCGCCTGATCCTCGACGCCGAGCCGGACCTGCGGGTCGTCGAGGAGGCGGGCGACGGCATCGAGGCCGTCGACCGCGCGCTGGCGACCGACGTCGACCTCGCGATCCTCGACGTCTCGATGCCCGGGAGGACCGGCCTGCAGGCGGCGCGGGAGCTGACCCGGCGCCGGCCCGACGTGCGGATCCTGCTGCTGTCGATGCACGAGAACGAGCAGTACCTGTTCGAGGCCCTGAAGGCCGGGGCCGCCGGCTACGTCCTGAAGTCCGCCGCGAACCGCGACCTCGTCGAGGCCTGCCGGGACGCGATGCGCGGGACCCCGTTCCTCTACCCGCGGGCGCTCCAGACCCTGACGAAGGCGCTGCTCGACGACGCCCGCAGCGGCGGCTCGCTCCCCCGCGACGTCTTGACGGCCCGCGAGCAGGAGGTCGTCAAGCAGATCGCGGAGGGCCTGACGACGGACGAGATCGCCGAGCGACTCGTCATCAGCCCGCACACGGTGCAGCGCCACCGCTCCAACGCCTTGGAGAAGCTCGGGCTGCGCAACCGCGTGGAGCTCGCGCGGTATGCGATCCGGCGCGGCCTCGTGGAGCCGTGAGCACCCGACCGCGAAAAGCACTCTCCCAGGCAATGGTCGCCTAGGAGATGAAGCACTAGTATGCAAGTCGTGACGACGGATCGGAACGTGGCAATCGTCGGTGCCGGGATGATGGGCACCGGCATCGCGGAGACGGCGGCGCGCGCCGGGCTGACGGTGACCCTGTACGAGCCGTCCCCCGAGCCGCTCGAGCACTCGCGGGAGCGCCTCGCCTCGTCGCTGGAGCGCATCGTGTCGCGCGGCCGGCTGACCGAGGAGGAGGCCGCCGCGACCACCGCGCGCGTCACCTGGACCTCCGACCTCGAGGACCTCTCCGACACGACGATCGTCATCGAGGCCGTCAAGGAGGACGTCGACGTCAAGCGCGACGTCTTCTCCCGGCTGGACCGGATCGTCCGCCCCGACGCGCTGCTGCTGTCGAACACCTCATCGATCCCGATCGCCGAGCTCGCCGCCGCGACCGGCCGCCCGGACCGTGTCGCCGGGCTGCACTTCTTCAGCCCCGTCCCCGTGATGTCGCTGGTCGAGATCGTCGTCGCGCTGGAGACCGGCGACGACACCGTCGCTCGGCTGGAGGCCTTCGCCGCCGCGCTCGGCAAGCACGCCGTGCGCACGAAGGACCGCTCCGGGTTCATCGTCAACTTCCTCCTCGTGCCGTACCTGATGGCCGCGGTGCGGATGGTCGAGGAGGGCTTCGCGACCCGCGAGGACATCGACGAGGGCATGAAGCAGGGCTGCGGCCACCCGATGGGCCCGCTGACGCTCGCCGACATGATCGGCCTGGACGTCCTCTACGCCATCGGCGTCTCCCTGCAGAGCGAGTTCCAGAAGCCCGAGTACGCCCCGCCGCCGCTGCTCAAGCGGATGGTCGCCGCGGGCCGCCTGGGCCGGAAGTCCGGCCGCGGGTTCTACGAGTACGCGCCGGCGCAGGCGCCGGTCGCCGCCTGAGCGGCGGCCGGGCCAGGGAGCCCGGGGCAGCGACCGCCGTCCCGCGCGGCCGTGGTCCCGCGACCCGGGGACGACGGTGCCGTCGTCGCCGGTCCTCCGCCCGCTACTCCGCGTCGTCGAAGTCCCCGGCCTCGCGGCGCAGGTCCCGCAGCGCGACGATCACGTCGTCGAGCGCGCCGGGCGCCAGCGGCGCCGTACCGAAGTCGATCGCGTTGACGGCGTGGGTGGCGGCCTCGGCCACCTCCCGCCCGCGCGGCGTGATCGTCGCCAGCGTCGTCCGCCGGTCCTCGGGGTGCGGCGTGCGCTCCGCCAGGCCGCGGGCCTCGAGCGCGTCGACGAGCTTCGTCACGTTCGTCAGGTGGACCTGCAGCCGCACACCCATCTTGCCCAGCGGCAGCGCGCCCTCGCCGCTGTAGAAGAGCAGCATCAGCGTCTCGTAGCGCGAGTACGTCAGGTCGAAGTCGCGCAGGACCGCGTTCAGGCGTGCGACGACGATCTGCTGCGCGCGGACGATCGAGATCACGGCCTCCATCGGCGCCGCGGTCTCGGCGCCCCAGTGCGTCTCCCACTGGCGGCCGGCCTCGCGGATCGGGTCGAACGGCAGCGGCGGCACGCCGCGGAGCGTGCCACACCCGCCCGCCGCCGGCCCCTCCCGCCGCCGACCGGCCGCGCCGCTCGTCGCCTACCCCCAGCTCGCCGGCCCGTGGCGCTCCCGCTCGTCCTTCGCCGTCCAGCCCGCGGCGGCGTCCGCGCTGACGGACAGGATCGCCGCGTCGGCGAGGGCGCGGAACTCGTCGGTGACCTCCAGGCCCCTGGGGCCCTCGAACGTGATCACCGGGTCGGCGCCGGCGCCTATTCGCACCTCGTGGACCCCGCACCGCCACGCCAGGCGGGCGCAGAGGAGGTCGCGGGCCGCCGGGCTCAGCGCGGCGACGTCGGCGGGGACCTCGACGACCCGCCGGTCGCGGCGGTCGCGTCCGTCACGCACGTCCGCCCATCGGAATCTGGGGGGCTGCCAGCTCATCGGGTCCGTCCTGCTCGTCGCTCCTGGGGGCGGGACCCTAGGACCGCGACCGGGCCGTCACAACGAACCTGGCCGAACGGGCAGGCGGGGCCCGCCGGAGGCCGTCCGGGCGGACCTCGGCGGCGCCGGGATCGGGCCGTCGGATGCGCTCGGGCCGGCGTCTCCGGCCGGGCGACGGACGCCGCCGGCCGACATCCGGGACCCGTGCGGCACCGACCGGCAGCCGCCGCGCACTACCCTCCCGCGCATGCCCGACGGCGCCGCGTCCCCCTTCGCGTCGCTCGCCCTCGGCGGCCCGCTGCGCCCGTACCAGCGGCGGGCGCTCGCGGCGTTCGAGGAGGACGTCGCCGCCGGCCGCACGTCGACGCACGTCGTCGCGCCGCCGGGGTCCGGCAAGACCGTGATCGGCATGGAGATCGTCCGCCGGCTCGGGCGGCCCGCGCTCGTCCTCGCGCCGACGGCGACGATCCAGTCGCAGTGGGTGGAGAAGCTCGCGCTGTTCGGCGGCGACGCCGCCGCGCTGCTGGCGCCGGCCGGCCCGCTGCACGTCCTGACCTACCAGGCCGTCTGCCAGACCGCCGACCCCGACGCCGCGCTGCGCGAGGCAGCCGAGGCGCGCCTGGCCACCGAGCGTGCGCAGGCCACGGCGGTCACGGTCGACGCGGCGCGTGCGGACGCCGCCGCGTTCACCGGCGCCGCGCGCGAGCGCCACGAGCGCGACCTGCGGTCCGAGATCGCGCGGATGAAGCACGAGGTCGCCCGTGGCGAGCACGCCGACGCGTCGCTGGAGGCGCTGCTCGCGCCCGGCGCCCGCGCGCGGATCGACGCCCTGCGCGCCGCCGGCGTCGGCACGCTGGTCCTCGACGAGTGCCACCACCTGGCGTCGATGTGGGGCTACCTCGTGCGCGTGATCGCCGCGTCGCTGCCGGGCGTCCACGTCGTTGCGCTGACCGCGACGTCGCCGGCGGACCTGCGCGGCGACGAGGCGGAGCTCTACGCGGGGCTGCTCGGCCCGGTCGACTTCGAGGTCTCGACCCCCGCGGTCGTCCGCGACGGGCACCTCGCGCCGTACCAGGAGCTCGCGTGGTTCACGACCCCGCTGCAGGGCGAGCGCGCGTGGCTCGCGGAGCGCCACGTCCGCTTCGCCGAGCTGCTGGACCGCCTGCACGACCCGGCTGCGCCGGACGAGGAGGACCTCGCGTTCGGGCCCTGGGTGATCGGCCGCCTGCGTTACCGGGACACCGGCGACGGGTCCGCGCGCGTGCCGTTCTCGACGCTCGCCGCGCGGCGACCGGACCTCGCGCGCGCCGGGCTGCGCTACCTCGCCTCGTCCGGATTGGAGCTGCCCGACGACGCGCCGCGCGGCGAGGGCTGGCGCGAGCCGCCGACGCTCGAGGACTGGCTCGTCCTGATCGGCGACTACGCCGTCGGCTGCCTGCGCGCCCACCCCGGCGACGCCGCCGAGCGCCGGCTGACCGAGCTCGGCGTCGGCCTGCGCGACCTCGGCTTCACGCTCACCCGCCAGGGCGTCCGGCGCGGGGCGTCCGACGTCGACCGCGTGCTGCTGCAGAGCGCCGCCAAGCCGCTCGCGGCGATCGAGATCCTCGGCGCCGAGGCGGAGGCCCGCGGCGGCGGCCTGCGCGCCGCCGTCCTCTGCGACACCGAGCACCCGCCCGCCAGCGCGGAAGGGACGGCGCTCGCGCTGACCGGCGGCGCGCGCGGGGTCCTGCGCGCGTTCGCGGACGACCTGCGCACCGCGGCGCTGCGGCCGCTGCTGGTCACCGGCCGGACGGTCGCGTGCCTGCCCGACGACGCCGACCGCTTCACCGCGGCGCTCGGCGCGACCGAGCGCCGCGAGGAGGACGGGCTCGTCCTGCTCGGCACGCCGGGGTGGGACAGCCGCGCCTGGGTCGCCGCCGCCGGCCGCGCCCTGGCCGGCGGCACGACGCAGCTGCTCGTCGGCACCCGCGGCCTGCTCGGCGAGGGCTGGGACGCGCCGACGCTGAACGTCCTGGTCGACCTCACGAGCGTCGCCGCCGACGTCTCCGTGCGCCAGCTCCGCGGCCGCACGCTGCGGCTGGACCCCGCGGACGACCGCAAGATCAGCTCGAACTGGGACGTCGTCTGCGTCGCCGCCGATCTCGCACGCGGGACCGCCGATCACGACCGCTTCGTCCGCCGCCACGCGCACCTGCGCGCGCCGTGCGAGGACGGCTCGATCGAATCCGGCGTCTCGCACGTGCACCCGACGCTGTCGCCCTACCTGCCGCCGCCCGACGAGGATCACCCGGCCCTCAACGCCGCGGCGCTCGCCCGGACCGCCGACCACGACGCGGCCCGCGAGCGCTGGCGCGTCGGCGAGCCCTACGTCGGCGAGGACGTGCCGGTCCTGCTCGTCGGCGCCGCCGCGGGGCGCGAGGGCGCGGGGGCGACGCGGCTGCTGGAGCCGGGGGACGGCGCGGGTGCGGGCGGCGCGGGTGCGGATGCGGATGCGGGCGCCGTACCCCCGGCCGATCCCGGCTCGACGTCCCTCGGCGACCGGCGCTCCGGGCGCCTCGTCGGTCGCGCGGGGACCGTCGGGGCGCCGACCGGCCCGGGAGCACGGGGCGCCGCCCCCGGCCGCCCCGCCCACCGCGCCGGCGGGCGCTCGGCCCCGGTCGGCCGGCCGCTCGGCGCCGAGGCGCTCCTCGCCGACGCCGCCCCGGACGGCCCGCCCCCGTCCGCGGTCGGGCTGGGCGCGGCCTTCCGCCCGAGCGCGCTGCACCGCGCCTACCCGGCGGTCCTGCCCCTGGACCGCGTCGCCCGCGCCGTCGCCGACGCCTACCGCGCCCTCGACGAGATCCGCGGCGCGGCGGCCGACTCGCTCGTGATCGCGCCGCGGCCCGGCGGCCTGGTGCGCTGCGTGCTGAGCGCCGGCGACGCCGAGGAGAACCGCCGGTTCGCCGACGCGCTGGAGGAGGCGCTGTCCCCTGCGCTCGGCCAGCGCTACGTGGTCAGCCGCCCGACCTGGCCGGTCGGCCGGCGGCGGCGCACGGTGGTCTGGCGCGCGCTGACCCGCCGCGCGCCGCTGGACGTCGCGTGGCACCCCGTCCCCTCGGACCTCGGCCGCCACAAGGACCGCGCGACCGCGTACCTGACCGCGTGGACCGCGCACGTCGGCGCGGGCGAGCTGCTGTTCGCGGGCCGCGAGGGCGCGGCCGGCCGCAGCTCGCTGACCGCGGCGACATCCGCCACGGCGCCGTACGTCACGAGCCGCCGCGAGCTGTGGCACTGAGCCGCGGGGCCGGCCGGCGCTGCGGCCACCGGGGACCCTGCGTCCGTCCGGATCTCGGTCGCGGCCCCCGCACCCTGCGATGGTGCGGGGATGGAGACCTTCACGTTCAACGTCACCGAGTTCGAGCCGAACAAGCCGTGGATCGCGCGGGGGACCTCGACGCAGACCATCGAGGCCGCGTCGCACGCCGCGTTCTGGAAGGAGGCGAAGGCCCGCTTCCCCGAGGAGCGCTACCTCGTCACGCCGATGGTGAACCAGGGCTTCTAGACGGCGGCCGCCGCGCCCCCGCTACAGCTTCCGCAGGGCCGTCGCGGCGCTCGTGACCTCGGTCTGCGTGTTCGGGTCCACGTAGATGAACCGGTACCGCTGGGTGGTCGAGCGCGGGACGCGGACCTGGAAGATGCCGTACTTGTCGGTCTTCACCGTCTTGTAGTCCTTGAACGACGAGGACGCCTTGCCCCCGCGCTGCAGGCGGACGGTGGTCGCGGTGTCACCCGGCCGGACCTGGCCCCAGACGTTGGCGGCCTTCGCGGTGCGCCAGCCGAAGATCGGGTTGGCGAAGACGGCCGCCAGCGCCTTGGGCTTGCCGTCGAAGGTGTAGAGGCCCGACTGCCACTTGTTGAAGGTCTGGTCGCCGTTCTTGTCCTCGCCGAGCGACTCGTCGAACCACTCGTACTGCGTCAGGGTCTGCACCCGCGGGTTGCTGGCCGCCAGCCACCAGCCCCACTGGAGGTAGGCGGCGGCGGTGCTCGGCGACTGGAAGCCGTCCTGCTTGTCCGGCGGGTTGGTCTGGTAGCCGTACTCGTCGAGCCAGAGCGGCAGCCGGCTCGCGCCCTGGACCTTCAGCCGCTTGCGGGTCGTCAGCCGGTCGATGGCCTTGATCAGGCGCGGCAGATCCGCCATCCGGGCGTTGTCCGGGTTCGGATCGGGCTTCCCGGGCGAGAACCGCGTCGAGTGCGGGTGGTACGCGAGCGCGTCGCCGGTCACCGGCTTGAAGCCCTTGCAGTCGCCGGTGGTGATCGACCGGTACTTCGCGTTCACGCAGCCCATCGTGCGCAGGAAGGCGAGCGGAGGGGTCGTGGAGTTGGCGCTCGAGGTGAGCCGATCGCCGTACGACGAGGTCGCGCCGATCGCGACCCGCGCGTCGGGGTCCGCGGCGTGGATGGCGTCGTAGCCGGCGCGCGCCAGCTCGCGGTAGAGGTGGGGTGCGACGGAGGTGCACTTCACCGGCGGCTGCGTCGACGGCCGCGACACGCAGGAGTACTGCGGCTGGAGCCAGTAGCTCTGGTTCGGCTCGTTCCAGACGATGTAGCGCGCGACCTTCGGGCCGACGTTCTTCGCGATCGCGGTGGCGAACTTCGCGAACTTCGCGGGGTCGGGCTTCCACGTGCCGTTCTGGCGCGGCGCCTCCGAGGACCCCCACACGGGCCCGGGGCCGGTGACGACGAGCGTGACGTTCAGGCCGTGCTTGACGACCGCGTCGATCTTGGCGTCGAGGTTCGTCAGGTCGTACGACGCCGGGTCGTCCGGCACGAAGCCCGCCGGCATCTTGGTCTCACCCTTGGTGTCCTGCGGGACGAGCTTGTTCCACTGCGCGAAGATCCGGACGTCCTGCACGCCGGAGGCCTTCCACTTCGCGACGGTCGCGTCGGTGCCGCCCGGCGTGTTGCCGTTGAGCACGTTCTCGTCGGCGATCCCGACCTCGAGGTCCTTCGCCGCGAAGGCGCCGGACGGGAGGGCCAGGAGCGCGACGGTCGCGGCGACGAGGGCCGAGCGCAGGAGGCGAGGGGTCATCGGGATGGGTTCTCCAAGGGACGTCCCACCGGGTCGCGGCCGAGGGCGGACGCGTCGGGGCACGGCGGGGTCTGGGCTCTACAACCCGCGGCAACCGTCGATGTTGCGGCGAGAACCACCACGGTACGGGATCTTCGGGCGTGCGACGCCGCCGCAACGCGCGGTTCGCCGCGGTCCTGCGTCGGCGTCGCGACCGGCACCGGGCCCCGCGCGGTCCGACCGCTCAGCCCGGGCTCGTCGCCAGGTCGGCGGCCAGCTCGGCGATCGCCAGGTGCGCGTCGTCGTCCAGGCGCTCGAGGAGGTGGCGGCGCACGGCGACGGCGTGGACCGGGACCGCGCGAGCGAATCGCTGGGTGCCCTCGGCGGTCATCGAGACCTCGACCCCGCCCGCGGCGAGCGGCTCGCGGAGCACCAGTCCGCGGCCCTCCATGCGGCTGATGTGGTTGGACATCCGGCTCTGCGTCCAGCCGAGCACGTCGCACAGGTGCTGCTGCCGGACCGGCAGCGCGCCGTCGCCCGACGGGTCCGCGTCGGCGACGATCCGCAGGACGCCGAAGTCCGCGTCCGACAGGCCCGTCGCGACGCGGACGTCGCGGCGGACGCGCTCGAGGACGACGCCGCTGGCGTGCTTCCACGCGGCCCAGCGGGCGCGCTCCTCGTCGGTGAGCGGCGCGCTCACGCGCCCGTCCGCCGCCGCGGGGTGGTGCTCCGGCGGGTGTCGCGTGGTCGCCTCACGAGAGGAACGCTATCCGATCTCCGGTCCGGATGACAATTGCCTATCGGGATTCACCTATTATTTCGGGACAGGCCCGCCGGGCCCCACCCCGGTGTCGCCGGGGTCACGCGCGACGACACCGCGCCCAGGCGGAGGGCCGGCGCCCGGCGCCCGCCTCAGGCGATCGCGATCCCGCCGTCGACGACGATCGTCGCGCCGGTGATGTACCCGGACCCCGCCCCGGCGAGGAAGACCACGGTCGCGGCGAGCTCCTCCGGCCGGCCGCCACGGCCCAGCAGCGCGCGCTCGGTCACGCCATCCATGTAGCCGTCGGCGTACTGCTCCGTCATCTCGGACGGGAAGAACCCCGGGCAGATCGCGTTGACGCGGATGTCGCGGCGCCGGGACCACTGCTGCGCGAGGTCGCGCGTCAGCCCGAGCAGCCCCGCCTTGCTGGCGGTGTAGGCCGCCTGTGGCAGCCCGGCCGTCGTCAGCGCCAGGACGCTCGAGATGTTGATGATGCTGCCGCCGTCGGTCATCGCCCGCGCGGCCTCCTGGGCCATCCAGTAGCAGCCGTTGAGGTTCAGGTCGATCACGCCGCGGAACTGCTCGGGCGTCTCCTTCAGCGCGGGCACGGCGGTGCCGATCCCCGCGTTGTTGACGAGCACATCGACCCGGCCGAACTCGTCCTTCGCGCGCGCCACGAGCGCCGCGCAGGCCTCGGGGTCGGAGACGTCGGTCGGGACCGCCAGCGCCCGCCGGCCGGTGGACTCCACCAGCTCGACGGTCGCCTGCAGCTTGTCGGCGCGCCGGGCGGCGACGACGACGTCGGCCCCGGCCTCCGCCAGGCCCTTCGCGCACGCCACCCCGAGCCCGGCGGAGGCTCCGGTGACGATCGCGACCTTGCCGTGGAGGGAGAACAGCTCGTCGATGCTCACGGTCCCGACCCTACGGCGCGCGGGGCCGGGACCGCCAGTCAGGCCCGCGCCGGCACCCCGCGCGCCGCGCTCCCGCCGATCCTGCTCCCCGCCGCCGCGCCGATGCGCGCCCCGCCGACGCCGGGCCACGCGTCGGCGAGCAGCTCGTACGAGCGCACCCGGTCGGCGTGGTCGTGCGTGATGGTCGTGATCACGAGCTCCTGGGCGCCGGTGGCGTCGCGGAGCTGCGCCAGCCGCTCCACGGCCGTCCGCGGCGAGCCCACGATCTGGGTCTTCACGCGGTCGGCGACGATCGGGTCGTCGTCCGGACCCCACGGCAGCGCCGCGGCCTCCTCCGCGCTCGGGAACGGGATCGCCCCGGCGCCGGTGCGGATGGAGCGGACCCAGTGGCGGAAGCCCGACGCGAGCTCCGCGGCGTGCTCGTCCGACTCGCCGACGACGACGTCGGCCGACACCGCGACGTACGGCTCCGGCACGGCCTCCGACGGCCGGAACGCGGCGCGGTAGGCCGAGACCGCGTCGATCACCGTGGCGGGGCTGTGGTGGTAGCCGGCGACGAAGCGCAGGCCCTTCTCCCCCGCCACCGTGGCGCTCTCGCCGCCGTTGGCGCCGAGGATCCAGAGCTGCAGGTCCGCCTCCTCGGCCGGGTGCGCGTGCGCCTCGAACCCGTAGGAGGACTCGAACGTGCCGTCGAGGAGGGCGAGCACCTCGTCGATCTGCTCGGCGTAGCTCGGGACCCAGGCGCCCGGCTGCTGCAGCACGCTGAAGAGGTGCGCGATCTTCTCGGGGGAGAACGACGTGCTGTAGTCGAACTTCTTCGGCAGCAACAGCCCGTTGTCGGTCCGCTGGTCCTCCCGGTGGGCGTCGGCGTTCAGCGTCAGGTACGACGCGATCCCCTCGGCCAGCGCGGCCCGGGACTCGGCGTCGGTCTCGACGACGGTCGGGTCCTTCGGCTTCGTCCGGCCCGGCGAGCGGCCGATGCCGAGGTCCAGGCGGCCGGGATGCAGCGCGCTGATCAGCCCGAACTCCTCGACCGCCGACAGCGGCGTGCGGTGCCCGAACTGCACGCCGGCGGAGCCCAGGCGGATCGACTCCGTCGCCTGCGCCACCAGCGCGATCGCGACGGCCGGGGCCACGCCGATGATCCCGGGGTTGAGGTGGTGCTCGGCGAACCAGTAGCGCCCGTAGCCGAAGCGCTCCGCGCTCTGCGCGAGGTCGATCGCGTTGCGCGCCGCCTCCCCGGCGTTCGAGCCGCTGGAGATCGGGATGAGGTCCAGGACGGACAGCGGGACGGCGGGGCTCATGCGGGGACTCCGGTCGGGACGGGGACGGCGGGCCGGCGCGTGCCGGCGGGCGGCAGGCCGAGGTGGTCGCGCAGGGTCGTGCCCTCGTACTCGCGGCGGAAGCTGCCGCGCTCCTGCAGCTCGGGGACGACGCGGTCGGCGAACTCGTCGAGGCCCGCCGGGGTGATGTGCGGGACGAGGATGAAGCCGTCGTCTGCGCGGGTCTGGACGCGCAGGTCGATCTCCTCGGCGATCTCGGCGGGGGTGCCGACGAACGTCTGCCAGGCGGCGTCCTCGATCGCGATGTCGCGGATCGAGAGGCTCCCGGCCTCGGCGCGGGCGCGCCACTCGCGGATCTTCTCCTGGCGGTCCTCGAACCGCCGCGCCTGGCCCTGCTGGATCGCCGTCCCGTCGTCGAGCGGCTCGATGTCGGGCAGCGGCCCGTCGGGGTCGTACGCGGTGAGGTCGCGGTTCCAGACGGCCTCGAGCAGCTGGATCGCCGTCGCGCCGCTGACCTGCTGCGTGCGGATCTCCGCTGCGCGCTCCTCGGCCTCGGCGTGCGTGTCGCCGATGACGAACGTCGCGGCGGGGAGCAGCAGCAGGTCGTCCTCGTGGCGGCCGTGCGCGGCCAGGCGGCCCTTGACCTCGCGGTAGAACGCGCGGGCCTCCTCGATCGGGCGCGGCAGCGTGAAGATGCCGTCCCCGTGACGTGCGCCGAAGTCCCGCCCGGCCTGCGAGTCGCCGGCCTGCAGGATCACGGGCTCGACCTGCGGCGTGCGCGGGACGGAGAAGCGCCCCTCGACGTCGAAGAACTCGCCGCGGTGGGCGAACCGGCCGGCGTCCTCGCCGGCCAGGAAGCGGCCGCTCGCGGCGTCCGCGGGGATCGCGTCGGCGGGCCAGCTGTTCCACAGCTCCCGCGCGATCGCCAGGAACTCGGTCGCCCGGTCGTAGCGGCGGTCGTAGGGCAGGTAGCCGCCGCGGCGGAAGTTCTCGCCGGTGAACGCGTCGGACGAGGTGACGACGTTCCAGCCGGCGCGGCCGCCGGAGAGCTGGTCGAGGCTCGCGAACTGGCGCGCGACCTCGTACGGCTCGTTGTACGTCGCGCTGATCGTGCCGATCAGGCCGAGGCGTTCCGTCACCGCGGCCAGTCCGGCGAGGACCGTCAGCGTGTCGGGCCGGCCGACGACGTCGAGGTCGTGGATCAGCCCCTTCTTCTCGCGCAGGCGCAGGCCCTCGGCGAGGAAGAGGAAGTCGAACTTCGCGCGCTCGGCGGTCTGCGCCAGGTGCACGAACGACGCGAAGTCGATGTGGCTGCCCGACCGCGGGTCGGCCCAGACGGTCGTGTTGTTGACGCCGGGGAAGTGCGCGCCGAGGCGGACCTGGCGCTTGGGGACGGGGCTCACGGGGCCTCCACGAGGTCGGGGGTGCGGGCGTAGCGGGAGAGCGGGCGGTCCAGGCCGAGGTGGCCACGGAGCGTGTCCGCCTCGTAGGCGGTGCGGAAGAGGCCGCGGCGCTGCAGCTCGGGGACGACGCCGTGGACGATCTGCGGCAGGTCGACGGCGGTCGCGGCGGGGCGCAGGCGGACGCCGGCGTAGCCCGCGCGGTGCCAGGCCTCGATCAGGTCGGCGAGCTCGGCGGGCGACCCGGCGAAGATCCGCGCGTCGGACGCGTACGCCTCGCCGCTGAGCGCGTCGAGCCGGTCGAGCCGGCCGCGGGCGGCGGACGGGTCGTCGTCGAGCACGACCACCAGGTCGCCGAGGACGAGCTGCGGCGGCGCGGGGCGGCGCACCTCCTCCTCCGCCGCGCGCACCTCCGAGAGGATCCGCACCAGGTCGTCGTCGCCGTGGGGCGTCACGAACAGGACGTCGCCGACCTGCGCGCCGAGGCGGTACGGCAGCGGGCCGTGGGCGAGGATCGCGACCGGCGGCTGCCCCTGCGGCGAGCGTGGCACGATCGACGGCCCCTTGACCGAGAAGAAGCGGCCGCGGAAGTCCGCGTAGTGCAGGCGGTCGCGGTCGATGAAGCGGCCGGTCGGGACGTCGCGGATCTCGGCGCCGTCCTCCCAGCTGTCCCAGAGCCGGCGCAGGACCTCGGCGTGCTCGCCGGCCTCGGCGAAGAGGTCCTCGACGAACGCCACGATCTCGGGGTCGTCGAGGCGGTCGGGGGTGAAGTCGGGGAACGTGCGGACGCCGACCAGGCGGGCGTCGGCGGCGCTCGGCCCGGCGGTCAGGCGCACCCCCGCCCGGCCGGTGCTGACGAAGTCCAGCGTCTGCAGCGCGGTGGCGACGTGAAACGGCTCGGTGTGCGCGGTGACGACCGTGGGGACGATGCCGATGCGGCTGGTCAGCGGCGCGATGCGGGACGCGAGGAGGACCGCGTCGACGCGGCCACGGACGCGGTCGGTGCGCGGGGTCTGCGGGCCGTAGCCGTCGGTCTGCAGGCCGAGCCCGTCCTCGATCGTGACGAGGTCGAGGAGGCCCTCCTCGGCGAGCCGGACCTGCGCGGCCCAGTGCTCGGGGTCGCCCAGGCGGCGGGCGCCGTCGGGGTCCTCGCGCCAGGCGGCGGGGTGCCAGCCGACGTCGCTGAGCGCGACGGCGAGGTGCAGCGGGTGGTCGGTCATCGGGGGCTCCTTCGGGGGGACGTGGAGGTGCTCATGCGCTCAGCCGAGGATCCGGGCGGCGCCGAAGCCGCCGGACAGGGCGCCGGTGGCGGTCGCGAAGCGGTCGGGCGAGAACGCGCGCAGGCGCGGGTCGGGGTCCTCGCCGGCGAGCAGGCCGGCGACGTGGTCGCCGAGGACGGGCGAGAGCTTGAAGCCGTGGCCGCTGGTGCCCGCGTCCACGACGATCCGCTCCGAGACCGCGCCGATGACCGGCTGCCAGTCGGGGCTGACGTCGTAGAGCGACGCCCAGCCGGCCCCGCGGCGGGCCGACGCGCGGGCGGGGGCGCGCCGGGCCGCGCGCGTCGCCAGCCACTCGTGCTCGTCGTCGTGGATCTCGGCGTCCAGGACGTCGGGGTCCGACGGGACGGTCGGGGCGAGCGGGCCGAGCAGGAACTCGCCGGGGCCGCTCGGCCGCGAGTAGTAGCCGTTCACGACGTCGAGCAGCACGTGGTCCAGCGCCGTCGCGATCGCCGCCGGCTCGTGCCGGAGCGCGGCGACGACGTGGCGCTCCGCGGTCAGCGGCAGGTCGACGCCGACCTGGAGCAGCAGCGGCCGGGTCCACGGGCCCGCGGCGACGAGGAGTCGCTCGACCGCGTGGACGGTGCCGTCCGCGAGCGTCACCCGCACGGCGTCGGCGTCCTCCGCGATCGCCACGACCGCGGTCCCGGTGCGGAACGTCGCCCCGAGGTCCGCGGCGCGCGCGGCGTACGAGACGGTCGTCGCGTGCGGGGCCGCGTATCCGGCGTGGTGCTCCCAGACGCCGATACCGACGTCGTCCAGGACGAGCCCGGGGTGGTCGGCCTCGAGCCGGTCGCGGTCGAGGACCTCGTGCTCGACGCCGGCGGCGGTCAGGCCCTCGGACGTCGCGCGGACGTCGTCGGCGTCGCCGGGCCCGTGCAGGACGAGCCCGCCGGTGCGGACGTAGCCGGAGCGCCCGCCGACGCGCGCGTCGAAGTCCGCGAGGATCCGCGTGCTCTCGCGCGCGACCTCGGCCAGGAAGCGGTTCGTGTAGTAGGAGCGGACGACGCCGCTGGCCCGGCCGGTCGGCCCCGACGCGGGCGTGCCGCGCTCGAAGACGACGACGTCGATCCCGCGGCGGGCCAGGTGGTACGCGGCGGTGGCGCCGTGCGCGCCGGCGCCGATGATGCCGACGGTGTGGCTCACGAGGGCTCCTCGGTGGGGGATGCGGGACTCGTCCGCTCGAGCGTGGGCACCGCCGCCAGCAGCTGCCGCGTGTACTCGTGCTGCGGGCGGGAGAAGATCGCCTCGACGTCGCCCTCCTCGACCACGCGGCCGTCCTTCATCACGAGCACGCGATCGCTCACGTGGTAGATGACGCCCAGGTGGTGGGAGATGAAGACGTAGGCGACGCCCAGGCGCTCCTGCAGGTCCGCGAGCAGGTCGAGCACCTGCGCCTGGATCGACACGTCCAGGGCAGAGACCGGCTCGTCGCAGACGATGATCCGCGGGCTCGGCGCCAGCGCGCGGGCGATCGCGACGCGCTGGCGCTGACCGCCCGAGAGCTCGGCGGGGCGACGGCCGGCGACCTCGGGGGCCAGGCCGACCTGCTCGAGCAGCTCCCGCACCCGCGGCGCGCGGGCGGCGCGCGGGACTCCCGCGACCGCGAGCGGCTCGCCGACGATCCGCCCGACGGTGTACCGCGGGTCGAAGGCGCTCAGCGGGTCCTGGTGGATCACCTGGATCTCGCGCCGCAGGTCGCGGCGCGTGCGCTTGTCGAGCGTCGCCCAGTCGCGGCCGTCGACCTCGACGCGCCCCTCCTCGGGGTCCTCGAACGCCAGCAGCAGCCGGGCGACCGTGGACTTGCCGGAGCCGGACTCGCCGACGATGCCGAGCGTCTCGCCGGCCCGGAGCTCGAGCGACACGCCGTCGACGGCCACGAGCTCGCGGTCGCCGTCCACGGCGAAGGTCTTGCGCAGGTCGTGGGCCTCCAGGATCGTGCCGCCGGACGCCGGTGCCGCCGGGCGCGGCGCGCAGACGCCGGAGCCGGGCGACAGCCGCGTCCCCTTGGCGTGCGCGGCCGGGATCGCCGCGATCAGCCGCTGCGTGTAGGGGTGCTGGGGGTCGTCGAGCACCTGCCGCGTCGGGCCGTGCTCGACGACCTCGCCGTCCTTCATCACGTGGACGACGTCGGCGACCTGCGAGACGACCGCGAGGTCGTGGCTGATCAGGAGCAGCGCGGTGCCGGCGGCGCGGCGGGCCGCGAGCAGCTCGAGGATCTGCGCCTGGACGGTCACGTCGAGCGCGGTGGTCGGCTCGTCGGCGATCAGGAGCGGCGGGTCGGCGACGAGCGCCGACGCGATCAGCGCACGCTGCCGCAGGCCGCCGGAGAGCTGGTGCGGGTACTGCGCGGCGCGCAGCTCGGGCTCGGGGACGCCGACGTCGCGCAGCAGCTCGATCACGCGGGCGGCGCGCTCGTGGCGGTCCAGCAGCCCGTGGGCCAGCAGCGTCTCGGAGATCTCGGCGCCGACCTTGCGGAGGGGGTCGAGCGACCCGAGGGCGTCCTGCAGGACGAAGCCGATCTGCCGGCCGCGCAGGGTGCGCCAGCGGTGCTCGGCCAGGTCGCGCGCGTCGACGCCCGCGACCTGCAGGCGCTGGGCCTGGACGGTCGCGCGCGGCCCGGCGAGCCCGACGAGGCTGCGCGCGGTGACGCTCTTGCCCGACCCGGACTCGCCGACGATGGCGACGCTCTGCCCGGCCTCGATCCGCAGCGAGATCCCGCGGACGGCGTGGGCCCCGTCGCGGAAGGCCACGTGCAGGTCGCGGACGTCGACGATCGGCTCGTCGGCGCCGGGGGCCACGGCGGCGCGGGACGCGCCGGGGGTCGTGGTCGGTGCGCTCATCGGGCCACCCGCCCCTCGGCGCGCAGCTGCAGGCGGCGGCCGACCACGGTCACCGTCAGGACGGTCAGGGTGATCGCCACGCCGGGGAAGACCGCCGGCCACCAGGCGACCGACAGGTAGTCGCGGCTGCTGGCGAGCATCGCGCCCCACTCGGCGGTCGGGGGCTGCGGGCCGAGCCCGAGGAAGCTCAGCGACGAGCCGACGCCGATCGCCGCACCGACGCCGATGGTCGCCAGGACGATCACCGGCCCGACCGCGTTGGGGACGACGTGGCGGAGGACGACCTGCGGCCGGCTCCAGCCGAGCCCGACGGCGGCCTCGACGAACGCCGAGCCGCGGATCCGCAGCACCTCGCCCCGGACGAGCCGGGCGTAGCCGGGGGTCGAGATCAGCGCGATGCCGAGGATCGAGTTGCGGGTGCCCGGGCCGAGCGCCGCGATGATCAGCAGCGCGAGCAGCAGACCGGGGACGGAGAGCAGGACGTCGAGCAGCCGCGACACGACGCGGTCGCCGACCCGGCCGCCCTGCGCGGCGAGCACGCCGAGCGCGGTCCCGAGCACGAGCGCGAGCGCGGACGCCGCGACGCCGATCAGGAGCGACGGCCCGGCGCCGTGGACGACGCGCGAGAAGATGTCGCGGCCGTTCTGGTCGGTGCCGAACCAGTGCGCGCCGCTCGGCCCGGTGAGGGTGTCGGCCGCGCTGGCGGCGTTGGGGTCGGTGCCCGTGAAGAGCCCGGGCGCGACCGCGGCGGCGACGAGCAGAGCCAGCAGCAGCAGGCTGAGGACGAGCCCGACGGGCACCCGCGTGCGGCGGGCCCGGGGACGGGCGAAGGGGATGGCGGCGGCCGGCGGCGCGGCCGCCCCGACGAGCCCGGGGGACGTGGTGGTGCTCATGCGGCGGCCTTTCGCAGACGGGGGTCCAGGCGGACGTAGGCGGCGTCGATCGCGAGGTTGACGACGACGTAGAAGACGGCGGCGACGATCACGATGCCGGTGATCAGGGGGAAGTCCTTCGCGCCGATCGCGTTGACGATCAGGCGGCCGAGGCCCTGGCGGGAGAAGACCTGCTCGATCACGACCGCGCCGCTGATCATCGCCCCGGCGATCCAGCCGGAGAGGGTCACGACGGGCATCAGCGCGTGGCGCAGGACGTGGCGCAACAGCACCGCGGACTCGCCGAGCCCGCGGGTCCGGGCGGTGACGACGAACGGCTCGTCGAGCACGCGCTCGAGCCCCTGGCGCAGCACCTGGACCAGGAGCGCGGTCGGCGTCGCGGCCAGCGCGATCGTCGGCAGGACGAGGCCGGAGATCCCGTCGTTGCCGATCGCGGGGAACCAGTGCAGCCCGAAGGAGAAGACGCTGAGCAGCAGGATGCCCAGCCAGAACGAGGGGATCGCGACGAGGACGACCTCGACCGCCGACGCCGGCCCGCGCACCCAGCGCGGGCGGTTGGCGGTCAGCAGCGCGACGACGATGGCGGTCAGGAACGACACGACGGTGGCCGCCAGCAGCAGCTGGAACGTCGGCCCGATCTGCTGGCCGATCGCCTCGGAGACCGGCATCCGCAGCGCGTAGGACTGCCCGAGGTCGAGGTGCAGGAGGCGCCACAGGTACGCCCCGTACTGCTCGATCGGCGAGCGGTCGAGGTGGTAGTCGGAGACGATCTGCGCGCGGACCTCGGGGCTCAGCTGCGCGTTGCCCGCGATCGCGTCGACCACGTCGCCCTTGACGAGCGAGAGGGCGACGAAGGTCAGGGTGATCGCGCCCCACACGACCAGCACCGCGCTGGCGAGGGGCGCAGGAGACGGCCGGCCACCGTCCGCGCCGCGCGGGAGCGCGGGGCGGACGGGGACGGCCTGCGGCGGACGACCGACGGCGGGGCCGCCGCGCCCTGGGTGCCGACGGAGCTCATCAGGAGCCGATCCAGGCGTCGTAGAACGTCGGGTAGGCCTGCGGCTCGAACGTGATCCCCTGGACCTTGTCCGAGCGCCCGAGCACGTAGTCGAAGACGTAGACCGGGAACGTCGCGGCGTCCTTGGCGATCAGCTGCTGGGCCTGGGCGTACGTGGCCTTCTGCTGGGCCAGGTCGGTCTCGGCGAGCCCCTGCTTCAGGAGCGCGTCGAGCTTCGGGTTGGAGTACCGCGCCTGGTTGGTGCCGAAGCCGCCCTTGGGCGCGATGTTCTCGGTGCCGAACAGCGTGCGCAGGGCGTCCGGGGAGGAGCGCTGCCAGCTGAGGTCCCCGAGGTCGGCCGTGCCGTCGCCGAGCTGCTTGAGGTACGCGTCGAGCGTCGTGTTCTTGTTCACGACCTCGATGCCGAGCTCCTTCGCGGCGGCCTGGATCTGGTCGCCGAGCACGTCGCGCTGCTCGCGGACGTACGCCTTGAGGTACGGGTGCAGCAGCGTCAGGCGCTTGCCGTCCTTCGTGCGGTAGCCGGCGCTGTCGCGGCCGGTCCAGCCGGCCTCGTCGAGCAGCTTCTCGGCCTTCGCCTTGTCGAACGCGTACGCCGCGGCGCTGGAGCCGTCGTAGCCGACCGTCGTCGGGCCGAGCGGGCCGTTCGCGGCCGGGAAGACGCCGAAGTACAGCTTGTCGACGATCGTCTTCCAGTCGATCCCGGCGCGGAACGCCTCGCGGACGCGAATGTCCTTGAACGGGCCGCTCTGAGTGTTCGGGTAGTAGCTGTAGTTGCCGCCCGGCGCGCTGGCGGTGTCGACCGCGAACCCGGGCGTGCCCTTCAGCGCCTTGACGTTGACCGGCGGGACGCTCGCGATCGCGTCGATCTGGTTGCTCGTCAGCGCGCCGTAGCGGGACGAGTCCTCCGGGATCACCGACACCGACAGGCGGTCGAGGTAGGCCGCGCCCTGGTGCTTGGCGTTGCCGGGGCCCCAGGCGTAGGCGGGGTTCTTGACGTACTCGATGCCCTTCTGCGGGACGTAGCCGTCCTTGCTGACGAACGGGCCCGAGCCGACGACCTTGGAGCAGAGCTTCTCGGGCGCCTGCTTCAGCGTCGACGGCGCCTCGATGCCGAGGTACGCGGAGGCGGCGCTCGGGAGGAACGCGGAGTTCGGCGACTTGAAGTGGACCTTCACGTGGGTGGCGTCCACGACGGTCGTGCCGCTGTAGGTCGCGATCGTGTTCGCGGCCAGCTGCGACTTCGTCTTCGGGTCGACGATGTGGTCGAGGTTCGCCTTGACCGCGGCGCCGTCGAACGTCTCGCCGTTGCTGAACTTCACGTCGTCGCGCAGGGTGAACGAGTACGTCTTCTGGTCCTTCGAGACGGACCACTTGGTGGCCAGCCACGGCGACAGCTTGCCGTCGACGTCGAGCGCGACGAGCGAGTCGAGGATCGGCCGCGAGAAGAAGCCGGCGACATCGGCGGGGCTCTGGTGCGGGTCCAGGCAGTTGGAGTCGCTGTTGATCGCGAAGCGCAGCGTGCCGCCGGAGACCGGCTTGCCGGTCGACGCGGACGCGTTGCTGGAGGAGCCGGAGCTCGAGGAGTCGGACGACGAGTCCGAGCCGCAGGCGTTCAGGCCCAGGGCGAGCGCCGAGACGGCGAGCACCGCCGCACGTGAGCGGGTGGAGGAGAACGGTCGGGTCATGCTGGTGGTCTTCCTGTGGAGGGGACGCGCCGTCAGGCGGCGGTGGGACGGGTGGGCGCGGTGCCGGCCGCGATCGCGACGAGGTCGCGGACGAGCGTGCGGCGCTCGAGCTCGTGGAGGTCGGCGCGCAGCGCGAACGAGCGGCGGGTGAGGTCGGCGCGGGCGTCGTCGGTCAGGCCGGCGGGGAAGGCCGCGCGGTCCAGCCCGGGGTGCTCGGCCAGGAACGCGTCGAGCAGCCCGCCGACCGCGACGCCGAGCTCCGGCGTGCGCTCGACGAGGACGCCGAGCTCGTCGCCTTCGGCGTTCAGGACGACGTAGGTCGGGATGTGGCTGCGGCCCTCGAAGGGGTACGCGTCGGCGACGTCGCGGGTCTCGGGGCCGCGCACCAGGACGTGGAGGTCGAAGCGGTCGGAGGCCTCCGCGATGCGGTGCACGACCGGCAGCGTCACGACGACGTCGGGGCACCAGTCCTCGACGATCGCGAGCACGTCGACCCGCGCCGGGATCGTCGCCAGCAGGGCGCGGTCCGCGTCGTCGAGCGCCGTGCGGTCCAGCGCCACCGCGAACTCGTCGGCGTGGGTCGCGACGCCCGCGAGGAAGGCGTCGAAGCCGATCGCCTGCTCGAAGGCGCGTCGCAGGCGCTCGGCCGGCACGGCCGGCGGGCGGCCCGCGGGGGCGACCGTGGCCGGTGCCGTCGGGTTCGCCACGACCGTGGCCGGCGCGGCCGGCTCCGGCGACGCTGCGCCACCCGTCGGGGCGTCGATCGTGGACGTAGGGGTACTCGCCATGGGGAACTCCAGTGGTCAACGGGCCGCAGGGGCCCTGCGCTTGCGTCGCCGATCGGCGACGCCGTGTCTTCACCCGGAGCACCCCGCCGCAAAGGAGGGTTGCCGACCAGCGAGCCGGGGCTTCGTGCTGGTGCTCGTGACACGCCTTGTCTCGGCGACCGTCCGTCGGCCGCCGCAGCGAAACCTAGCGGAAGCCGTACGTGAATGTCTAGTAACCTGATCCGCATTCACATATTTGAGATCGAGGGCCGGAGGAACACCCCATGGCAACACCGAGCAGCACCGAGTCACGCGCCCCGGGAACGCTGCGGATCCACTCGGTCGAATGGGCCGACCCGCGGGCGGTCGCCCTGCGCGACGCGATGGCCGCGGAGCTCCACGGCCGCTACGCGGAGTGGATCGCGGCGGCCGCGAAGGACGGCGACGGCGACGCGCTCGCCGACGACATCGACCCGGGGATCGTGGCCCACACGGTCATCGCCGAGCTCGACGGCGAGCCGGTGGGCCACGCGACGCTGATCCGCTCCCGCGCCCCGGCCCACGCCGGCGAGCTCGAGGTCAAGCGCGTCTTCTCCGACGACCGGATCCGCCGCCGCGGGGTCTCGAAGGCCCTGCTCACGGCGCTGGAGACCTGGGCGGCCGAGCAGGGCGCGCCGCGGGTGATCCTCGCGACGGGCCCGAAGCAGCCGGAGGCCGTCGCCCTCTACCGGCGGACCGGCTACACGGCGATCCCGTCGTTCGCGCCCGAGCCGTGGACGGCGCACGTCTTCTGCTTCGAGAAGCGGCTGGGGGTGGTGAGTGCCGGGCCGGCGGGCTGACCACCCACCGCGACAGGCCGCGGCCTCACTAAAGCGCCAATATGGCGCCCTACGCGTGATTGGCGTACGATGTGATGCATGAGCTCCGATGCCCTAGAGCTGTCCGTCACCGAAGCCCGGAACGGGTTCTCCGACGCCGTGAACCGTGCGGCGTTCGGCGGCGAGGTGACCTTCGTGACGCGGGGGCGCGGCCACCAGCGCGCCGCCGCGATCGTCCCTGCCGCGCTCGTCGAGCGGTACGAGGCGATGCTGGACGCCGAGGACGGCCGGGTCGCACTGGCGCGTCTGAACGACCTCGAGGCCGGCCGGTCGACCGCCGTCCCCGCCGCTGACGTCCTGCGGGACCTCGAGGGGTGAGCGACACCGGACCGTACGAGGTCGCGTACGACCCCAAGGCCGTCAAGGAGCTGAAGAAGCTCGACAAGCCGACAGCCCGACGCATCGTTCGGGCGGTCGACGGACTGGCCGCCGATCCGCGTCCCGCCGGCACACGACCACTCGTGGGGCATCCTCAGTTCTGGCGGCTGCGGGTCGGCGATTGCCGGGTGATCTACACGGTGCGCGATGCCGAGCTCGTGGTCCTTGCCCTGCGCGTCGCGCACCGAAGTTCCGTCTACCGCGACCTCTGAGCCGTCTCGGCTGCGAGTCGGATCAGGTCACTCCCCGGAATCCTGCGACGGACGCACCCACCCAGCTCACGCCCGCCGCGCCACCGCATCCGCCGGCGACCAGCGCGGCAGGCCGAGCCGCTCGCGCAGCGTCCCGCCCTCCCACTCGGTGCGCAGCGAGCCGCGCTCCTGCAGCAGCGGGACGACGCGGTCGGCGAAGTCGTCCAGGCCGCCCGGCGTGATGTGCGGGACGAGGATGAAGCCGTCGCAGGCGTCGAGCTGGACGTGGCGGTCGATCTCGTCGGCGACCGTCTGCGGGGTGCCGACGAAGGAGTGACGGGCGCGGGTCTGCACCATCACGTCGCGCAGCGACAGGTCGCCCTTCGCGGCCAGGGCGCGCAGTCCCTCGACGGTCTCGTGGCGCTTGCCGGCGAACGCGCGGGCCGGGATGCTGCCCGGCGCGATCGTGATCTCGCCCTCGATCGGGTCGACGTCCGGCAGCGGGCCGTCGGGGTCGTAGGCGGAGAGGTCGCGGTTCCAGAGCTGCTCGGCGAAGACGATCGACGTGGGCCCGGAGACCTGCTGGCGGCGGACGATCGCCGCCTGCTCGCGGGCGTCCTCGTCGGTGTCGCCGAGGACGAACGTGGCGCCCGGCAGGACGAGCAGGTCCTCGGGCCGGCGGCCGTAGCGCGCAAGGCGGCCCTTGACGTCGCGGACGAACGCCTGGCCCTCCTCGACGCTGGCGTGGCGGGTGAAGACGGCGTCGGCCTGCTGGGCGGCGAACTCGCGGCCCGCATCGGAGTCGCCGGCCTGCAGGATCACCGGCCGGCCCTGCGGCGGGGACGCGAGGTCCCAGTCGCCCTGCAGATCGACCTGCCGGCCCTCTGCGCGGAACGGGCCGGGACCGTCACGCCACAGGCGGTCGGCCAGGCCGAGCAGCTCGCGGGCCCGGTCGTAGCGGCCGTCGTAGGGCAGGTACGCGCCGCGGCGGAAGTTCGCGCCCGAGACCGCGTCGGTGGACGTGACGAGGTTCCACGACGCGCGGCCGTCGGAGAGGTGGTCCAGGGTCGCCAGCTGCCGCGCGACCTCGAGGGGCTCGTGGTAGGTCGTGGTCAGCGTCGCCGCCAGCCCGATGCGCTCGGTGACGGCCGCCAGCGCGGAGAGCACGGTCATCGCGTCGGGCCGGCCGACGACGTCGAGGTCGTGGAGGTGCCCGGCGTGCTCGCGCAGGCTGAGGCCCTCGGCGAGGAAGAAGAGGTCGAACATCGCCCGCTCGGCGGTCTGCGCCAGGCGCGCGAAGCCCGCGAAGTCGATGTGGCTGCCCGACGCCGGGTCGCCCCAGACCGTCGTGTTGTTGACGCCCGGGAAGTGGGCGGCCAGGCGGACCTGCTTGCGCGGGGTGCTCATGCGCGGACCTCGAAGGCGTTGACGGCGGGCGCGAGGCCGAGGCGCTCGCGGAGGGTCGGCGCCGCGGCGGCGGCGCCGGGGTCGCCCTGGGCGGCGACCGGGTCGATGCGGTCGGCCGCGACCACCGGCGCGGCGGGATCCGCGGACCGCTCCGCGGCCGCGGGCCGGACCCCGGCCTCCTCCAGCGCCGGCAGGACCGCCGCGAGCGCGCCGGCCAGGTCGTCGGCGTGCAGGACGACGCCGTCGGCGCCGCCGGCGTGGAGCGCGAGCAGGCGCGCGGCGAGGCCGTCGAGGCCGTCCGAATCGACGAGCACGTCGACGAAGCGGAGCGGGGCGTACGTCGCGGCGTCGATCGGCGCCGCGTCGGCGTCGGCCCGCCGGGCGTCGGCCCGACCACCCGGGTCGCGGGTCGACGCGGTGCCGCCGGGGCCGTCGTCCTCCGCCGTCACGACGACGTCCGCCCCCGCCGCGACGAGCCGCTCGGCCGTCGCGGCGCCGGCCCGCGCCAGCACCACCGGGTGCCCCTGCGGCGGGCGCGGCGTGATCGACGGGCCGCGGACCGACAGGTGCTCGCCCACGAAGTCGACGTGGTGGACGCGGTCGCGGTCGATGAACCGCGCGGTGGCGACGTCGCGGATCTCGGCGCCGTCCTCCCAGCTGTCCCACAGCGCCCGGACCGCCGTCAGGTGCTCGGCCGCGTCGCCGGCGGCGTCGCGGGGGACGTCCCAGGTGACGGTGTCCTCGACGGCGGCGGGGTCCTCGACCCGCGCCACCCAGCCGGCCCGGCCATGGGCGACGACGTCGATCGTCGCCAGCGCCGTCGAGACGTGGAAGGGCTCGGTCGTCGTGGTCGACACGACCGGCGCGATGCCGATCCGCGTCGTCCGCGCGGCGAGGTTCGCGGCGACGAGCAGCGGATCGAACGGCCCCGGCTCGATCGTCACGAGCTCCAGGCCGGCGGTCTCGGCGACCAGCGCGTCTCGCACGAGCGCCTCGCGGTCGGGCAGGGGACGCCGGTCGGCGAGGGCCGCGGCGAGGAGGAGGGGGCGAGGGCTCATGGGAACGGGGCGGGGATCGGACTGCTCTACGGTGACCGTAGGGAATCTCGATCGGGTATCCGTCACCACGGGGCGTTGCGGCCCGTCGGCGGCGGACCGACCGTCGGAAGGCCACCGCTCACCATGCTGCTCTCGCTCCTCGACCAGGCCCCGACCCGCCGCGGCGGTGCGCCCGGCCACGCCTTCCGCGACTCGATCGCGCTCGCGCAGACCGCCGACGACCTCGGGTTCCACCGCTTCTGGGTCGCCGAGCACCACGCGATCGGCAGCGTCGCGATCTCGGCACCCGAGGTCCTGATCGGGACGCTCGCGCTGACCACGACCAGGATCCGCGTCGGCTCCGGCGGGATCCTGCTGCCGAACCACCGGCCGATCCACGTCGCCGAGCAGTTCCGCTCGCTCGAGGCCCTCTACCCCGGGCGCATCGACCTCGGCATCGGGCGCTCCGAGGGCGCGCTGGACGAGGCGATCGTCC
Source organism: Patulibacter sp. NPDC049589 (assembly GCF_040675535.1). NCBI lineage: Bacteria > Bacillati > Actinomycetota > Thermoleophilia > Solirubrobacterales > Patulibacteraceae > Patulibacter > Patulibacter sp. NPDC049589. The sequence goes on from NZ_JBFAPC010000010.1 coordinate 33,479, forward strand.
GGGCCTTCGCCCGCCCCGCCGACAACGCCCACGGCGCCGGCTTCGAGGACCAGCTCGACGAGCTCCTGGCGTTCGGCGAGGCGCGCCCCTGGCCGGCCGGCCACCCGCTGTCCGCCGCCCGCGCCGCGCCCACCGACGTGCCCCTGCCGCCCGTCACGCTCCTCGGGTCCAGCGCGAGCTCGGCCCAGACCGCGGCCCGCAAGGGCCTCCCCTACGCCTTCGCGGCGCACACGAACACCCAGGGCGCCGCCGGCGCGCTGCGGGCCTACCGCGAGGCGTTCGTGCCCGCCCGCCCCGGCGACAGCCCCCACGCGATGCTCGCCGTGAAGGTCATGGTCGGCGAGGACGACGAGCACGCCGCCGCGCTCGCGGCCCCGGCGCACCTGTCGATGGCGCAGGCCCGGCTCGGCCAGCACGCCGCCCTGATGTCGGTCGACGAGGCGCTCGCCCACCGCTGGACCGCCGAGGAGCGCGAGGCCGAGGCGAACCACATCGACGTGCGCTCCGACGTCGTCGGCGGACCGGAGACCGTGCGCGCGGGGCTCGAGGCCGCCGTCGCCGCGTCGGGCGCGGACGAGGTCATCACGATCTCCAACACGCCCGACCCGGAGGACCGCCGCGCGGCGGTCGGCCGGCTGGCGCGGGTCTTCGCGCTCGCGGCGGCTTGAGGCCGCGCACCGCCCGCGGGCGCGGGCTCGCGAAGCGCCGAGGCGTGTCCCACTCGGTTCGTCGAGGGATCTCGGTCAGGTGGCCTGGGTGAGGGGGGCGGGGCCGGGCCGGCGGAGCGGCCCCCTCGATGCGGTCGAGCGTCTTGCGACGCAGGTCGCAGCGGAGGCACGCGATGCACATGATCGCTGCGTTGTGGCGCTTGCCCTCCGCCCGCCCGTTTGCGGTCGTGGTAGGGCCTGGAGCGCGGGTGGTGCGGCGAGCAGACCGCGGAGAGCCACAGCTCACCTGTGGTTGCCGCGTCTGGAGCGGCTCAGGCCGCGGACCGATGAGCCGGATCGGCGAGTCACGGGCGCGAGGTCGGCGTAGGCGGCGAGGTGCCCGGCGGTCATCAATCGGGTCAGGTGACCGATCTCCCTGAGCCAGGTTGGTGTCAGGGTCGGGGTGTGCCCGGTCTGGATCGATCTTTCGCGTGACGGATGCCGGGCGGTGCACCGAGGCAAGCCCGTAGGGCGAGGCTCGGTGCACCGCCCGGCTCGCGCCCGAGAGGCGGTTCGGGAAGGGTGCAAGCCGACGACGTTCGAGCTGACTCGTGAGCCTGGTGTCGCGCCCCGTGTCGAGGAGCGACCTTCGGATGTTGTGTCGCTCGATCGTCGCCGGCCGCATGACCGCCCGGCGTGACTTCATAGGAGCGTTGCACCGCACCCACCAAGCCGTGTCCGCCGGACGGTCGTGTCCCCCTGCTCAAACGGAGGAGACCAGAACATGATCGTGATCGGGACCGACACGCACAAGGACACCCACACCTGCGCCATCGTCCGGCGCGAGACCGGCGAGCTCCTGGCAACCGCCACCAGGCCGGCCCGCAACGACGGGTTCGAGAAGTTGCTGCTCTGGACCCGCCAGCACGCCCCGGACGACGAACCCAGGGTGTGGGCGATCGAGGACTGCCACCACGTCTCCGGCAGCCTCGAACGGTTCCTCTTGGCCCACGGAGAGCGCGCCGTCCGCGTCTCGGCGTACCTCACCGCCGGAGGCCGCAAGACCGCCCGCGAGCGCGGCAAGAGCGACACCATCGACGCCACCGCCGTCGCAAGGGTCGCCCTCGCCGAGGGCATCGAGAACCTGCCCGTAGCGATCCTCGACGAGGCGTCCCGCGAGATGCGGCTCCTCGTCGATCATCGCCAGTCGCTGGTCAAGCAGCGCACCCGCGCCCAGAACAAGCTTCGTTGGTTCCTGCACGACCGCTGGCCCGACCTGCAGGTCCCCACCGGTGGCCTGGACCGCATCAAGTGGCTCGATCTCCTCGCCCGCAAGCTCGCCCGGACCGAGCAGGCCGCCGACGTCCGGATCTGCCGCGACCTGCTCAACCAGATCCGAGCGCACACCCGACGCGTCCACGAGCTTGAGCGCGAGATCGCCGTGCTCGTCGCCGACTACGCGCCCGGTCTGCTCGACGTCGTCGGCATCGGACCCGTCACCGCCGCCCGACTGATCGGCGAGACCGCCAACGTCCACCGGCTCAAGAGCGACGCCGCGTTCGCCCGCATGTCCGGCGTCGCACCCGTCCCAGCCTCGTCAGGACGAACCGACCGCCACCGGCTCGATCGCGGTGGCAACCGGCAACTGAACTGCGCGATCCACCGCATCGCCGTCACACAGGGCCGAATCCACCCGCCAGCACGCGAATACCTCGCCCGCCGCCAGGCCAACGGAAACAGCAGAAAGGACGCCATCCGCGCGCTCAAGCGCCAGCTCGCCCGCGTCATCTACAACGCGCTGAAGGCCAGCACACCCATCCCCGCCTTGACATAGGAGCGACGCCGCGTTCGCCCGCATGTCCGGCGTCGCACCCGTCCCAGCCTCGTCAGGACGAACCGACCGCCACCGGCTCGATCGCGGTGGCAACCGGCAACTGAACTGCGCGATCCACCGCATCGCCGTCACACAGGGCCGAATCCACCCGCCAGCACGCGAATACCTCGCCCGCCGCCAGGCCAACAGAAACAGCAGAAAGGACGCCATCCGCGCGCTCAAGCGCCAGCTCGCCCGCGTCATCTACAACGCGCTGAAGGCCAGCACACCCATCCCCGCCTTGACATAGGAGCAATCTCCGACAGAGACTTTGATCTGACCCGGTGTCGGTGGAGTCGGCAGCCCGATGCGGCCGCGCCGGGCGGCAGCCCGGCGCGGTTGACGACCGATGAGCGAAAGCAGTTGCAGAGCTCGAGCGAGAGAACGTCGAGCTCCTGAGCGCGATCCGGCGGGTTCGTCAACGCGGGTCTCATACGGATCGTCTATCGACCTGAAGGGTTGATCGTGGCGGATCCTCTGTCCCCACCGGCGATCTCCCCGAAGGGGCTATCCATGTGAGTGCAGTAGCGTGAAGCGATGCTGGATCGGCCGGTCGAGGGCGTGCACTATCCGGGGAGCCTGACGGCGCTGCGGTCGTGGTTCCCGGACGACGAGGCGTGCCTGGACTACCTGGACTGGCTGCGTTGGCCGCGCGGGTTCACCTGCCCGCACTGCGAGAGCGAGCAGGCATGACGCCTGCCGGACGGACGCCGTTCGTGTGGCAGGTGTCGCCGTCGGGTCAGCGTGACCGCCGGAACGATCTTTCATCGCACCAGGACGCCGATGACGGTCTGGTTCGAGGTCGCCTGGCTGATGACGACGTCCAAGGCCGGCACCAGCGCCCTGAACGTTCAACGGGTCCTTGGCCTGGGCAGCTACCAGACGGCCTGGGCGATGCTGCACCGCTACCGCTCGGCGATGACCGCCCCGGGGCGCGACAAGCTCTCCGGGCAGGTCGAGATCGACGAGGCGTTCTACGGCGGCAAGGACAAGCCCGGCCCTCGTGGACGAGGGGCCACCGGCAAGGTGCTGGTCGCCGGCGCGATCGAACATCGTCCGGACGGCCGGCGAGGCTCCGGCCGCGCGCGATTGTCGATCATCCCCGCGGCCACCACCGCAGCCCTCGGGGCGTTCGTCACCGAGAACGTCGCCGCAGGCAGCACCATCATCACCGACGGCTGGGTCAGCTACCCCAGCGCCGTGTCCGGCAAGGGCATCGAGCACGAGCCGATCAACATCAGCAGCTCCGGTCAGCACGCCCACGAACTGCTCCCCGGCGTCCACCGGCTCTTCAGCCTGTCCAAGCGGTGGCTGGAAGGCACCCACCAGGGTGCCGCCGAGCCCGACCACCTGCAGGCCTATCTCGACGAGTTCGTCTTCCGGTTCAACCGGCGTACCGCCCGGCACCGCGGCCTGCTCTTCCTCCGTCTGCTCGAACGCGCGGTCGACACCGCTCCGACGACCTAAGCCGCCATCGTCGCCAACCCGCACCCGACCGACCGCAAGATCACACCGCCAGGCAAGCGCTCGTTGCCCAGATCCCTCACCGCACTGCCGATCGGCCGGCCGTGGCGCCAGGCACCGTAGCCCGCATCGGGCAACGATCCACTGCACTCACATGGATAGCCCCTATAGGCATTATCGCTCGCAAGGCGGACGGACCCCCTCCGGCAGGAACTGACGACGCGCTCGGCGACCACGGGTGCTATCGCTCGCAAGATCACCGGTTCGCGCACGAGGGCGGTCCTCGTCGACGTCGACGAGGTCATCGATCGGCGGAACGCAGCTGCACTGATGTGGACGCCGAACGCCCCAGAGCGCGCTGCGCCCGAACCTGTCGCCGGATCTCCTTCGCGAGCGGCGGCGACCTCGATCACTGAAACCGGGCCGTATCACACTGCCCCTGGATCCACCCATGACCACGTCCACCTACGCGTGACGCGGTCAGCTCGCCAGCCAGGAGCATGATTCTTCTGCCCTCTCGCCCCCGGCGCACAGCCAAAGCTACGGCCGCAATCAAACGCCCTCGTGAACGTCCCACCCGTCGTCGGTCTTGACCGCTCGAAGAATTGAGTCACCAAGCCCGTCGAGCCGATCTAGCCAGAAGGACCCCTCCGGCTCCGACGTCATGGGCGTCACGCCGAGTGCCTCGAGCGAACAAGCGAGAAACTCCGTCAGGTCATCGTCGTAGCGGCGGTGGACCGGCTTCTCCAACCTTCCAGCAAGTTCCACTACGAGCTCCGAAGGGGTCAGCCGAGACCCCACCCGCTCAACATCATCAGCCACTTGTCCGTCGCCCCCTGAACGAAACAAAAGTAAAAACTCCAACCGCAACAACAATCAGAACTGCCGACGCCCCGAACAAGAGCCAAGGCCATGCGGGTCGGCCCAGAACCGTTACGGTGCCGTCACCCCCGATGTAGGCAGGAAACGTCCCGACACGCCGTTCGTGAAGTCTCTGCACTGCTTCGATTGCCAGGGCCAAGCCTGCAACCCCCAAACCCACGATCAGCAGGCAGCTGCGATAACCCAACCGAGGAACGAGTCTCACCTCCAGCGACACTGATCTTCAGATGTGGAGCAATTGAACCGCGGTGAGTTTACGGATTTGCCCTCGGGAATCCTGAATCGACCGTTATCAATAGTCGCCTTAATATGATCGCGGGTCACCACATTTGGATAGCCAAGCGCGTACCAACGGATATCAAAACGAATATAGTGCCCTCTCTCCGTCTCGGTATCAATCGGGTAGTACCGTCCCGAAACGGCGTATTCCTTCTTGATCGGGTATCGCACACGATCAGTGTTGTATCGAGGTGCGAGGAATGCAACTTCAGATGCGCCAGTTTCGATATCCGCGACGTCAATCCGGTCCATCCTGGAGGTGATCCTGAGATCCTGTCGGATAAACGGGTTGGGTCCGCTCTCATCCTGAGCCCACGCAAGCGCCACTTTCGAGCTCACCGTATTCGGCCCCTTCAGGAACACATCAGCAGACGCCTTCACCAAGCCGACCGTCTCCGCAAAACCATTCTTATAGTAGCCGTAGTATTGCTCTCCCACGAAGTGGCACTTGAAGTCCGAGACCTCCTTGCACTGAACATCTCGAGACTTGCTGGGGCGCGGGTCGGAGGCCCGAGCCGATGCGGTCGCAGGCCCATCATCGGGATCTTCGATGGGCTCGGGGCCGGGAATCTGTGTCTCGTCGAAGTCGCTGCAGATGAAACTCGTATCGTCCTCCACGAAGGTAGGTGGTGCGTGGTCGTAACAGTGCGTCTGCGGGGCGCCTTGGATGACATAGGCCGCTCCAGCACCCGCTCGTCCCCGGGGGTTGGCTTGGGGTGACCCAACCAACGAGTCAGAACTCGACGCCGCCGTTCCGCCGTCCACACCGGCCACAGCAGCGCCGAATGCGTCGCCGGTCGGACCATCGAAGCGAATGCCACGCTCGCCACCGAAGTTGTCAAGCACGCGCGGCACCGGAGCCGGATCGCTGTATACCAACCATGCCCTACCCGTGCCGGTCGTAGGGTTACTGGAACCTACGAGCCAGTCATCAATCAGGTCGCCGTTGGCATCTGCGATGCGACTCACCTTCATAGGGCCGGAGTCGCTTGAAGGAGCAAGGCGCTGAACCTGCGGCGCTACTGTGGAGACAGAGCCGCTGAGCCCATAGGTATGAACGAGGAACGCCCCATTGCCTCCAATGGCTAGATCGTTTGTGCCGTCGCCATCGACGTCACCCATGCTCGAAACGTCACTCAGGCCCTGCCCGTCTGCGCCGGTAACGCTCAGTACGGCGGGCGCATCAAGAGTGACATCGCCTGATCCACCGCTGACGATGTAGACGGCGCCGCCGGCCGATACGCTGGGGGCGTTGTGTCCGGGTGCCGTCACTGCGATATCCATCGCCCCGTCGTTGTCGACATCGCCGGCTAGCGCGACGGACGCTCCTGCGTGATCTCCGGATCCGACGCCGGTGATCTTGAAACCGTCGGTCCCCAGGTTCGTCGCATCGACCGCGGCCGCAGACGCGCGACCGTAAATGACGAACGCAGCTCCCGCCTCCGGCGCGCCTCCGGTCGCCTGATCTCCGGCACCAACGACGATGTCGTCGAGACCGTCATCGTTGACATCGCTGGTCGACTCTCCGACCAGCGACGGGTCGAGCCCGGCTACTGAAGATCCGAACGTGTCAACCGATGTCGCAGCACCTGGGAGGCCCAAGCGCGTAGGGCCCGAGATCTTGAAACCTTGGTTTTCAAGGGCGGCCAAATCGATTCGGGAATTCTGTCCCGGAGGCCGTCCGAAGATGACGAATGCCGCGCCGTTGGAGATCGGTGTCCTGACCGTACCGTCGGCGCCGGGCGCGCCGACGACAACGTCAGGAATCTCGTCGCCGTTCACGTCCCCCGCTGCAGAGACGTCCCAACCCGCGAAGTCTTCCGCGGTGGCTCCGTCGATGCGATATCCCCGATCTGCGGGTAGAGCGCCCAAGTCTATGGAGCCACTAGCACCAGCCGCTCCATAGACGATGTACACGGTGCCCGATCGCTGACGTCCGTTGTTCGATGCGTAGGGAGCTGAGATTGCATAGTCCGGGATTGCATCATCGTTGACATCTCCGATCTTGGCGACGCTTTTCCCTGCTTCGTCACCTGCGACTGCGCCGTCGAATCGGATCGCAGATGCCTCTGAGATGGGTCGTACTGCTGGCGGCAGAGGTGATCCGCGGGGATCGAGCTTGACGGCGAAGTTCGTCTCGTCCTGAAGGCCCACGCGGTCGGTGCTAAGAACGGTGATGCGATGCATTCCGGGAGGAAACTGGGCCTGCTGCAGAGTCCACGTTCGATCGAACGAGCATCCACCTTGTGGGGCCGTGCACGGCGGCGCACTGGCCTGATCGACCACCACACCGTCCACTAGAACCTGGGTTGAAGCTACACCTGAGCCGGTATCCGCCGCTTGGATGGTGAGGGCATAGGTCGCTTCGGTGGCAACCGATCCCACACGGCCGTAGAGCGTTCCCGAAAGACGATGCGCAGGCGGGGTGCTGTCGAACTTCAACTGGAAGGGAATCCGCTTCGTGGTCCCGCCAGATGCGTTGCCACTGCCCGCGGCGTCGGTAGCCGCTACGTACTGCGTCGAGATCCCCTCTGGTGCGCCGGAAACGGGCAGGTTCTTCGTGCCAGTATCGAAGGGACAGATCTGCAGGCCGACCGCGGGGCACGGCAGCTCAACACCCGTACCGAGCGTCGTGCCATCAGCCTTTTGAAGCGAAAGGAAACGGACGCCCATGCCGTTGTCGGTTGCTCGCGCAGCGACGGTCGAGTTGGACGTGAGCCAGCCGTCGTTTCCGGCCACAGTGGGCTGCGGCGCGACGTCGTCGGATGCGTATCCTAGGTACCAACCGATCGAGATTGCGCCGGCGGGGTGGTCGTAGGTCGCGAACGCCGCGTTGGCGGGGTTGGTGAGCCCGAACCCGATCGTGCCGTCGGTCAGGTGGCTGGCGCCGGCGGAGAGGTCGACGGTCGCGCCGTTGGTGCCCGACGTCAGGGTCGTGCTCGTCGTCGTGTGGCCGTTCTGGTCGCCGAACCCGACCGTGCCGATCGGATAGTTGTACCCGTGGTACCACTGGGTCGGAACGACACCGTAGACGACGTTCCCAGCGACGAACCTCGTCCAGTACCCGTGCTCGCCGGACAAGAGGCGACCCGACCCGTTCTGCGGAACACCGACGGCCGGGTTGCCGGGCGCGAACCGTCCCCACGCGGCGGTCGCGCCGAGCGGGTAGGAGCCTGGCGGGGCGTAGATCGAGAGCTGCGACGCCGGCTGCGGACCGGTAGGGTAGATGTACGTAAACGGCAGCGTCGTGTTCGGCGTGTTCTGCGCGAATCACCCATCGGCCACCTGCCCCGCCGTGAACGTCTGCGAATAAAGAAGCGGGTCTAGGGTTACGGGGTACGCAACGGTGCCCTCGGCGTGATCGACGTCGTAGACGATCGCATCGTCCTCGACTCGCGTGCTGACCGGGACGCGCTGGCCATCGGCATCGATCGCGATCGCTGGCGTGATCGTCGTCGCTGGATCGTCCTTGTCCCCGGTGACGCTCACGCCACCCTGGTCGTCCTTCCGGAGCTGCCGTCCGGCGGGGACGGAGATCCCGACGCGCAGCTCTTGCTTGCTGCGCGGGGACCGCAACGACCAGGCATACCCCACCCCGGTCGGGAGCGCCCGAGTGACCAGATCCGTATCTGTCGCGATGTTCGGGTACGTCACCGTCTCGCCCGACACCGTGCCCGGAGCGTCGCTGCCCGGGTCAGCGAGCCGGAACGCCACGCCGTTTCCCAGCCGCGCGACACCGCCGGCGGTCTTGGGCAGCGACACGGCCTGCACCGGGCGGGAGATCGTGTACCGGTCCCCGGCCGTCTTCCAGTCGAGGTCCGCGAGCCGGTAGCTCACCGGCTTGCCGGCGGTCGGCGCGGTCGCGGTGGCCAGCGGCATGCTCGACAGCATCACCTGCGTGCCCTTCCCGCCCGGACCCTTGACCTGGACGGCGCGGTCGGAGAGCACCCCGCGCACCTGGTCCGCGGGCGGGACGATCTTCCCGGCCAGCGTGAGATCCGGGGCGCTGTCCTTGACGTTGGCGCGCACCGTCGCCGCCGACACCCGGCCGCGATGCTTCGTGGCGGTCACCTTCAACCGCGCCGCGCTACGGTCGGGGCGCTTCGCGCGCGGGCGCTTGCCCGCTGCCTCCGACAACGTTCGGCCGAAGGTCTCCAGCACGTGCTGGTCGCCCGCCGGGGCAGCAACCGCACTGGGCACCCGCGCCGGGTGCGGGGAGGGTGCCGCCTGGGAGACGGCGATGCCACCACCGGTGGCCAGGACGCCGACGGAGACACCGGCAAGGATCGTTCGAACTCGACGCACGCGGCGCCTCGTTTCAGGGGGATCTGGAGGGGGACGGGAGACGATCGACACGAGCGCCGAACGTCCGGCGACCTTACGCTCGGGTAACCCACCTGCGCCATGCAACATCCGTTGGCATCGTCAACGCGCCACGTTCCAGGACCCGATCGCCGTCTCTCACTGGCGGGGCATGCGGGAGGCGACGAGCAGTCGTGCGGCCTCGTCGGCCTCCTCGTCGTCGTACGCGCCCTCGACGTCGCCGCGGAGGATCGCGCCGGCGACCAGGCACTTGGCCTCGGCGAAGTCCCGGCGCGGGTGTGAGGACGGCAGTCCCTCGACCGCGGCCGCGAGGAACACGCGGTCGACGGTGCAGCTCGCGGCGACCTGGCCGTTGACGAGGACGACGATCGACGTGGGGAGGTCGAGGCTCTTGGCGGTGTGGCGGTTCATGCTCGGTAGACCCCGGAGACCGAGCCCTCGATCGCACCTGACCGGTAGACCAGGACACGCCAAGACGCAAGGCGGCAGGCGACGCCCCCCGCCCCTCAACCCCCGACCATCCGCCGCAGCAGCGCGGCGCGGTCACCGCCCGGGACGCGGACCAGCGGCGGCCACGCCGGAGCGGCGGGGTCCTGGGGCGGCGGCGCGGCGTCGGCGGACGCGCGCAGCGGCGTCACGGTCGCGCCGTCCTGCGGCGGCGGACAGCGCTCCTCGCCGTCCCCGTCGCCCGGCCCGTCGGCCCCTGCCCGGCGCGCCATCAGCGGTCCCGGAGCGGCGCGGTCGCCTCGGCGAGCACCGCGAGCGCCGTGGCGTACGGGCGGTCACCGTCGGTCGCGTGGGCGGCGTGGTCCTCGATGTCCGCCTGCAGCACGACGAGCGCGAGCTCGCGGGCGGGGTCGGGCGCGGCCCGGACGACCCGGCGGACGTGCCGGAGCAGCGGCTCGCGGCCGCGCTTGGTCAGCAGCACCAGCGCCTCGCGCTCGTCGCCGTCGAGGTCGAGCCGCTCCGCGACCTCGCCCGGCCACACGCCCGACCGCTCGCAGACGTCGTGGACGAACGCGACGGTCCGGGCGCTCGGGGGGACGCTCGCCGCGACGCGCTCGACGTGCTCGAGCAGCGGCCGGCCGTGGCGGTCCAGCTGGCCGTCATGGATGTCGCGGGCCAGCTTGCGGGCCCGGCGGGCGGGGGCCGGCAGCGGGTCGCCGGCGAACGGGTCGGCGCGCGCCCGGGCGACCGCCGACCGGAGCGCCGTCAGGTCGACGTCCGCGACGCGCGGCGGTGCGCCCGGTGCGGTCGCGGCGGGGTTGGGGGCGGGGCTGGGCATCGCGGCGGTCTCCGGACGGTCGGGGCGCGACCGCCCCGCACGACGGCGCGGGACGGAGGCGGATCGGCCCTGAACCTACCCCTCCGGCGGCTCGGAATCAAATCCGGATCGGCATTACGGTAATTTTCCTCGAGGATGATCCAGGTCGACGCTCTCACCAAGTCGTTCCGGCGCGACGGCCACGACCACGTCGTGCTCGACGACGTCACGCTGCACGTCGCCACGGGCCGGATCGCGGGCGTGATCGGACCGAGCGGCGCGGGGAAGAGCACGCTCGCGCGCTGCGTCAACCTGCTGGACCGCCCGACGTCCGGCACGGTGACCGTCGGCGACCAGGAGCTCACGGCGCTCGGCGACCGCGGGCTCCAGGCCGCGCGCCGCCGGATCGGGACGATCTTCCAGGCGGCGAACCTGCTGTCGTCGCGGACGGTCGCGGGCAACGTCGCCCTGCCGCTCGAGATCGCCGGGGTCCCGCGCGCCGAGCGGCGCGAGCGGGTCGCGGAGCTCGTCGCCCGCGTCGGGCTCGAGGACCACGCCCGCGCGTACCCGGCCCAGCTCTCGGGCGGCCAGCGCCAGCGCGTCGGGATCGCCCGCGCGCTCGCGCTGCGCCCCGACGTCCTGCTCTCCGACGAGGCGACGTCCGGCCTGGACCCCGACACGACGCGCTCGATCCTCGCGCTGCTGCGCGGCCTGCGCGACGACCTCGGGCTGACGATCCTGCTGATCACGCACGAGATGGAGGTCGTGCGCGACGTCTGCGACCAGGTCGCGCTGCTGCGCGATGGCCGGATCGTGGAGCACGGCGACGTCGCGGCGCTCGTCAAGGACCCGGGCTCCGCGCTCGGCCGCGGGCTCGTCCCGGCCCGCCCGGTCGCCGACGCGCCCGCGGGCGGCCAGGCGTGGCGCGTCACCTACACCGACGGCGACGTGGACCCCGGCTGGCTCGGCGGGTTGGAGCGCGAGCTCGGCGCCCGGGTCGCGCTGCTCGGGGCGAGCGTCGAGGCCGTCGACGGCCGGCCGTCGGGCCACGTGACCGTCGCGCTCGACGATCCCGCGGTCGACCTCGCGGCGCGGCTCCGCGACCGGGGGCTGCACGCGGCCCGTCTGGCCGCGGGCGACGCCGTGGCGCCGCCCGCGGCGGTCGCCGACCTCGTCGCGGCCCCGACCGAGGACGCCGCATGAGCCTCCCCCTCGCCGAGGCCACGCCGTGGAACGAGATCTGGGAGCTCGTGCGCCCCGCGCTCGGCCAGACGCTGTCGATGGTCGTGATCTCGACCGCGATCACCGGCGTGCTCGGCCTGCTGCTCGGCGTCCTGCTCCACACCACGGGCCGCGACGGCCTGCGGCCACTGCCGCCGGTCAACGCGGTCCTCGGACTGATCGTCGGCATCGGCCGCTCGGTGCCGTTCATCGTGCTGCTCGCCGCGATCATCCCGTTCACGCGCCTGGTGGTCGGTACGTCGCTGGGGACGAAGGCCGTGATCGTCCCGCTCGTCGTCGGCCTCACCCCGTTCTACGCCCGCGTCGTCGAGCAGGCCCTGCGCGAGGTCCCGCGCGGCCTCGTGGAGATGGCGCGCGCCGCCGGCGCCAGCCGCACCCAGACCGTCCGCAAGGTCGTCCTGCCCGAGGCCGCGCCCGGCCTCGTCGGCGGCCTCACGATCACCCTCGTCGCGATCGTCGGCTTCTCCGCGATGGCCGGCACCGTCGGCGGCGGCGGCCTCGGCGCCCTCGCGATCGACTACGGCTACAACCGCTACGACGGCAACGTGATGCTCGCGACCGTCGTCCTGCTCGTGGTGATCGTCCAGCTCTTCCAGATCGTCGGCGACCTCCTGGTCCGCCGCATCTCGCACCGATGAATTCCAGAGAGAGGTCCCACATGTCCGTACGCCTGCGCGCGTTCCTCGCGCTCATCGCCGCCGTCGTCCTCGGCCTCGGGCTGACGGCCTGCGGCAGCGACGACGACCAGGGCTCGTCGTCCAGCGGCTCGTCCGACAACGCGTCGAAGCCGTTGAAGGTCGGCGCCAGCCCGGTCCCGCACGCCGAGATCCTCGAGTACATCGAGAAGACCCTGGCCCCGAAGGCCGGCCTGAAGCTCGACATCAAGACCTACGACGACTACATCCAGCCCAACGTCGCCCTCCAGGAGGGCCAGCTGGACGCCAACTACTTCCAGACCGTCCCGTACCTGGACGCCCAGAAGAAGGACAACCCGGACTACTCCGACCTCGTCGCGCTGAAGCCGGTCCACCTCGAGCCGCTCGGCATCTACTCGAAGAGGATCAAGAACATCGCGGACGTCAAGGAGGGCGCGTCGGTGACGCTGTCCAACGACCCCGCCAACGAGGCACGTGGCCTGAAGCTCCTGCAGCAGGCCAAGCTGATCACGCTGAAGACCGACGCGCCGGACAACGCCACGCCGCGCGACATCGAGTCCAACCCGAAGAAGCTGAAGTTCACGACGATCGCGCCGGCCAACCTGCCGCGCACGCTCGACGACACCGACCTGTCGGTGATCAACGGCAACTACGCGATCGAGGCGAAGCTCACGCCCGCCAAGGACGCGCTCGTGCTCGAGGACGCCGCCGGCAACCCCAACGCGAACCTCGTCGTCGTCAAGAAGCAGAACGAGACCGACCCGCGCGTCGTCAAGCTCGAGCAGCTCCTGCACTCGCCCGAGGTCAAGACGTTCATCGAGGACCAGTACCAGGGGTCCGTGATCCCCTCGTTCTGATCCGCGGGGGTCCCCTCGTCCCGGTGAGGGCGAGGGTCCGCCCCTGATCGTCCCGGCGCTGGCCGAGGAGTTCACCGTCGTCGTGGTGCGTCGCCTTCGGACCTGCTCCCTCACGGGTGCAGGTCGTCGTAGGCCTTGCGGACCTTCTTGTCGAAGGTCGCAAGACGCACGTCCGCCCGGCCTCGATGCTCCAGATGGATCGCGGTCGCCAGAGCGTAGGCGTCGGGGAGCTTGAGGTTCGTGCGAGCGCGCACTGCGGCAGCCCGTTCGGCCAGCGCCATGTCGACCGTCGCGGTCGTGATCGAGAGGTTGGTCAGCATCGCCTTGACGTGCTCCTGCTTGCCGTCACGCAGCGGCGCGATCAGGAGCTCGGAGTAGTTGACGGCGCTGATCCAGCGCTCGGTCTGCGGCCGGGTGGCCTCGCGCATCCAGGTGACGGCGTCGGCGTGGTGGACGTCGTCGGGGTTCATGAACCCGATCAGGACGTCGGAGTCGAAGACGACTACTCCCATTCGCCGCGCAGCTCCCGCAGGTAGTTCTCGCCGTAGACCCCGGGCATGCTCCCGGCGTACTTGGCGATGAGGGCGTCGGTCTGCACGATCTCGATCCGCCCCGGAGCGGGCGAGACGACCTGGACGTCGTCCCCGGGAGCGAATCCGGCCGCGCGCATGACATCGACGGGCAGCGTGAGTTGGTGCTTGCTCGAGATGACACTCATGCCTTTACCGTACCGCGATCACGTAAAGGGGTCCAGTGGTGAACAGACGCACGTCCACCCGTCCGGGAGCTCCGCGCCAGCCTATGACCGCGGGTACCAGCATGACTCCGCGTCTTGTTGGCGGCGGGCGCAGGCGGAAGCCTGGATCGCCATGCCCTCCTTCGCCCTGCGCCGCGTCCGCCGCGCATCACCCCTCGTCCTGACCCTCGCCGCGGCCTGCGCCCTGGCCGCCTGCGGCAGCGACGACGACGCCACGTCGACGAACGCCGCGCAGGCGACCGGCACACCACGCAGCGGCGGCTCGCTCGTCTTCGCGACCGAGAAGGAGCCGGAGTGCTTCGACACGCAGGTGTCGCAGTCCGACGTCTCCGGCGTGATCATGCGCAACGTCTACGAGTCGCTCGTCTCGCAGGCCAAGGACGGGTCGTTCAAGCCGTGGCTGGCGACGAAGTGGACCGTCTCGCCGGACGCGCGGACGTACACGTTCGACCTCCGCGACGGCGTCCAGTTCAGCGACGGGACCCCGTTCGACGCCGCCGCCGTGAAGGCGAACCTCGACCGGATCGCGGACCCGAGGACGAAGTCGAAGTACGCGATCTCGCTGCTCGGCCCGTACCGCGACTCCACCGTCGTCGACGACCACACGGTGCGCGTCCGCTTCAAGACGCCGTTCGCGACGTTCCTGCGCAACGCGTCGACGACGTACCTCGGGTTCCACTCGCCGAAGTCGATCGAGGAGCACGGCTCGCGGCTCTGCGCCGGCGGGCCTGATCAGGTCGGCACCGGCCCGTTCCTCCTGCAGTCCTACACGCGCGGCCAGCAGGCCGTGCTCGTCCGCAACCCGAAGTACACCTCGGCGCCGGGCACCGCTACGCACACCGGCCCCGCGTACCTCGACCGGCTGACGTTCCGGTTCATCCCCGACCCGACCGTGCGCGTCGGCAGCGTCGTCGGGTCGCAGGTCGACGCCGCCGACGCCGTCCCGCCCAACCAGCTGCCGAAGGTGCAGCGCGACGCGGCCCTCAAGGTCGTCTCCACCGACACGCCCGGGGTCGGCTACACGTGGTACCTCAACACGACGAACGACCTCTTCCGGGACCGGCGGCTGCGGCTCGCGGTGCAGCAGGCGTTCGACGGCGAGGCGGCCGTCAAGGCCGTCTACTTCGGAGCCTACGCGCGGTCGTGGAGCGTGCTGAGCCCCTCGACGCTCGGCTACGACCCCGCGCTGAAGGGCACCTGGGGCTACGACCCGGCCGCCGCGAACACACTCCTCGACGAGGCCGGCTGGACGGGCCGGGACGGCGACGGCTACCGCACCAAGGACGGCCAGCGGCTGTCGACGCGCCTGCTGTTCGTGCCCGAGTACACGTCCGAGGACCGTGCCGCCCTGGACCAGGCGCTGCAGGCGGACCTCAAGAAGGTCGGCCTCGAGCTCAAGCTCGTGCCGCTGGACTCCGCCGCCTACGAGCCCGTCCGCAACGCCGGCAAGTACGGCCTGATCGGCTTCGCCTGGGGCGGCGGCGACCCCGACCTGCTGCGGGTCCTCTTCGACTCGACGCAGCTCTTCGACGACGGCGGCAACAACGCCGCGCGCCTCGACGACCCGCAGGTCGACGCGGCGCTGCACGCGGGCGGAGCGACCACCGACGTCGCGAAGCGCAAGGCCGCCTACGCGACGGTCCAGCAGCGGCTGATCCAGGAGGGCGTCGCGCTCCCGACCGCCGTCCAGAAGCGCCAGATCGCCGTCGCGTCGAAGGTCTCGGGCCTGACCTTCGACGCCAACGGCTGGCCGCTCTTCTACGACGTCGCGAAGTAGGGCCGTGCGTCCCGGGACCGCCCGCGCCGTCCTGCTCCGCCTGCTCGCCGGCCTCGGCGTCATGTGGGGCGCGGCGACCCTGACGTTCATCGCCCTGCAGCTCGTGCAGGGCGACCAGGTCGCCGGCGTCCTCGGGACGAACTCCCTCGCCACGCCCGCCGTCCGGGCGCAGGTGATCCACGAGTACGGCTTCGACCAGCCCGTGCTCGTGCAGTACCTGCACTGGCTCGGGCGGCTGGTGACGGGCGACCTCGGCCGCTCCTACCAGCTCAACACGCCCGTGACGCAGGCGCTGTCGGGCCAGATCTGGCCGACCGCGCAGCTCGCCGGCGCGGCCACCCTGATCGCGGTGGTCGTGTCCGTCGTCGTCGCGGTCCTGACCACGGGCCGCGGCCGGCGGGTGCGCTCCGCCGCGTCCGGCGCCGAGCTCGTCGCGGTCTCCGTCCCCGCCTTCTGGATCGGCCTGATCGCGCTCACGTACCTGTCGTTCAAGTGGCACCTGCTCCCGGGCGCCGGCGCGACCGGGCTGTCCGGGCTGCTCCTGCCCGCGGCGGTGCTGTCGATCCCGCTGACGGGGATCCTCAGCCAGGTCCTCCGCGAGGGCCTGGACGAGGCGCTGCGCCAGCCGTTCGCGATCAGCGTCCGGGCGCGCGGCGTCGGTCCGACCGCGCTCGTCGCCCGGCACGCGCTGCGCCACGCGCTCGCGTCGCTGGCGACGCTCGTCGGCTGGATGGTCGGCAGCCTCTTCGGCGGCGCGGTCCTGATCGAGACGGTCTTCGCGCGGCCGGGCCTGGGGCGCGTCCTGCTGTCCGCGGTCACGTCCCGCGACCTGCCGGTGGTCTCCGCCGTCGTCCTGCTGGTGGCCGGCGTCTTCGTCGTCGTCAATGTCGTGGTCGACCTGCTCTACCTGCGCATCGACCCGCGCCTGCGCACCCCGAGGTCCGCATGATCCGTCGCCCGTCCCGCGTCGCCCTGGCCGGCGCACCCAGCGGCATCGCGGCCTCGGTCGCGCTCTCCCCGCCGGGCCGCCGCCTGCGCGGCAGCCCGGCGGTGTGGGTCGCCGGCGCCGTGCTCGCGTTGCTCGTCCTCGCCGCGGTGTGGCCGGGGCTCCTGACCGGCCGCGCGCCGAACGACACCGACGTCGCGCACGCGATGACCGGGCCGAGCGGCGCGCACCCGTTCGGCACCGACCGACTCGGCCGCGACGTCTTCGCGCGCGTCGTCCACGGCGCCCGCACCTCGCTGACGATCGGGCTGTCGGCGACCGCGATCGGCCTCGTGGCCGGCGCGCTCGTCGGCGCGGTCGCGGGCTTCGGACCCAAGCTCCTCGACGGCGTCCTGATGCGCCTGGTCGACGTGCTCTTCGCGCTGCCGGAGCTGCTCCTCGCCCTGATCGCGATCGTCGTCCTCGGCACCGGGCCGGCGAACGTCGCCGTGGCGATCGGGATCGCCAGCGTGCCGAACTACGCGCGGCTGGTGCGCGCGCAGGTGCTCGTCGTCCGCGGGACGGAGTTCGTCGAGGCCGCGCGCGTTCTCGGCCGCGGCCGGACGTGGATCGTCCTGCGCCACGTGCTGCCCAACGCGCTCGGCCCCGTCCGCGTGCTGGCCGCGATCTCGACCGGCGGCGCCGTCGTCACCGGCGCGGGCCTGAGCTACCTCGGCTTCGGCCCCGGGCCGCCGTCCCCGGAGTGGGGCAGCATGCTCGTCGACGGCCAGGACTTCATGCAGGACGCGCCGTGGCTCGTGCTCTTCCCGGGCCTCGCCGTCGCGGCGGTCGTCCTGTGCTGCAGCGTCCTCGGCCGCGCGATGCGGGGGCGGACGGCGTGCGCGCGCGGCGACGCGTCGCGCGGGCGACGGACCGGAGGAGCGCCCGCGTCCTCGACCCCCGCGACGGTGGCCGGGCGGCCGGCGCGTCCCCGGCCGCCGACGGAGGGCCCGCGGCGATCGGCGCCGACGCCCCGCTCCTCGACGTCCGCGACCTGCGGATCGCCTTCGGCCACGGCCGGGCCGCGACCGAGGTCGTCCACGGCCTCGACCTCGACCTGCGGCGCGGCGAGTGCCTGGCGCTCGTCGGCGCGTCCGGGTCCGGGAAGAGCGCGACGGCGAGGGCGCTGCTCGGGCTCGCCGGGCCGACCGCGACGGTGACCGCGGAGCGGCTGCTCGTCGCCGGCCACGACGCCGCGGCGCTCGACGAGCGCGCGTGGCGGGACGTGCGCGGCCGCGAGGTCGGGCTCGTCCTGCAGGACGCGCTGTCGTCGCTCGACCCCCTGCGGACCGTCGGCGCCGAGGTCGCCGAGCCCCTGCGCGTGCACACCCGCCTGGACCGCGCGAGCACCGACCGCCGCGTCCTGGAGCAGCTCGCCGCCGTCGGCATCCCGGACCCCGAGCGCCGCGTCGACCAGCACCCGCACGAGCTCTCCGGCGGCCTGCGGCAGCGCGCGCTGATCGCCACCGCGCTGATCGCCGACCCGCCGCTGCTGATCGCGGACGAGCCGACGACCGCCCTGGACGTCACCGTCCAGCGCCAGATCCTCGACCTGCTGGAGCGGCTGAAGTCCGAGGGCCGTGGGTTGCTGCTCGTCAGCCACGACCTCGCCGTCGTCGCCCGCATCGCCGACCGGATCGCCGTCATGGACGACGGCCGGATCGTCGAGCACGGGCCCGCCGACCGGGTGCTGCGCGCGCCGGAGCACGCGGTCACGCGGGCGCTGCTGGAAGCGGTGCCGCGCGGGCGGCGGGCGACGGCGCGCGGTGCGGCCGCCGAACGCGGAACCGCCGGGGGCGGGACGGACACGACCTCCCCCAGCGCGTCCGTGGGCGTCCCCCTCGTCCGCGTCTCGGGCGTCACGAAGCGCTACCGCGAGCGCGGCGGCCGGACGCGCGACGCGCTCGCCGGCGTGAGCGTCGACCTCGACGCCGGCGAGACGCTCGGGATCGTCGGCGAGTCGGGGTCGGGCAAGAGCACGCTCGCGCGCGTCGTCCTCGGGGTGCTCCAGCCCGACGACGGGACCGTGGAGCTGCGCGGCGGCCCGTGGAGCGCGCTGACCGATCGCCGCCGCCGGGACCAGCGGCGGACCTTCGGGCTCGTCCCCCAGGACCCACTCGCGGCCCTGGACCCGCGGCACACCGTCCGGCAGGTCCTCAACGAGAGCCGAGGCGGGGTGCGGCTCCGGCGGCGCGACCACGACGAGGAGCTCGCCCGGCTCCTCGCGGAGGTCGGCCTCGGCGCCGAGCACCTGGACCGCCGGCCCGCCGAGCTGTCGGGCGGCCAGCGCCAGCGCGTCGCGATCGCCCGGGCCCTGGCCGGCGACCCGGCGGTCCTCGTCTGCGACGAGCCGGTCTCGGCCCTCGACGTCCGCGCGCAGGCCCGCATCCTCGCGCTGCTGACCACCGTCCAGCGCGCCCGCTCGCTCGCCGTCCTGCTGGTCTCGCACGACCTCGCCGTCGTCCGCGAGGTCTGCGACCGCGTGGCCGTCGTCCGCGACGGGCTGATCGTCGAGCACGGCCCCGTCGAGGCGATCTTCACCGCGCCGCAGCACCCCTACACCCGGGCACTGCTGGCGGCCACGCCGCGACTGCCGGGGGACGAGGACGAGGCGGAGATCGCGCCCGTACCGACGGAAGAACCCACCACCGGAGCCCGCCGATGACCCTCGAGCTGCGTGGCGGCGTGCGCGCCGCCCCCGTCCTCGGCCGCGACGCGGAGGAGCGCGAGGCCCTGCGCTTCGTCCCCGACCCGCGCGACCGCGACGCCGACCCCGTCCACGTCACCCGCGAGGCGACGCGCAACCAGGAGGACGGGCTCGACAGCGCGCTGGTGACGCAGTCGAGCTCGTGGCCGGACCCGTGGGCCGTCGCCGGCTGGGCGCTCGCGCGGACGACGCGGCTGCGCGTGGTCGCAGCGCACCGGATCGGGACGACCGCGCCGACCGTCGCGGCCCGCACCCTGCAGAGCCTCGACCGGCTCTCCGGCGGCCGCGCCGGCGTGCACCTGATCCTCGGCTCCGCCGACGACGACGTCCGCCGCGACGGCGACGTCCTCGACAAGGCCGGGCGCTACGAGCGCGCCGCGGAGTTCCTCGACGTCTTCGAGCGCACGCTCACCTCCGACGCGCCGTTCGACGGGATCGGCCCGCACTTCCCGGTGCGCGACGCCTGGTCGGGAGTCCGGCCGGCGCCGTACGACGTGCCGGCCGTCGGAGGTTCCCACCCCGGTCCGCCGTGGGACGCCCCGGCCGTCCCGCGAGGACCCGTGGACCCGTGGAGCCCGGCCGACGACGGCGCGGTGGCCCCGCCGTCCGTCGTCCCGACCCCCGCCCGCCCCGAGATCTCCTTCGCCGGCTCCTCCGACGCCGGGATCGCGTTGGCCGCCCGCTACGCCGACGTCTACGGGATCGCGGTCCAGGACCCGGAGCGCACGCGCGCGCAGATCGATCGGGTCCGCGCCGCCGCCGCGGCGCACGGGCGGACGATCCGCATCTGGGCCAACGCGCGGTTCGTGCTCGCCGACGACGACGAGCGCGCCCACGCCCGCGCCGCGGCGATCGTCGCCCGGGCCGGGGAGCTGCACCACCGCGTCCTCGACCTCGACTGGATCCGCCGCGTCGCGCCCGACGGGGCCCCGCCGCCGTCCGCCACGGACGTCCGCGCGCGGGCCCGGGCGTCGGTCGCGAGCGCCACGATCGGGTCGCCGGAGACCGCCGCCCGCGCCGTCGCGGCACTGCACGAGATCGGCGTCGACGTCGTGCAGCTCACGACCGCGCAGGAGACCCCGCAGGACCGCGAGCTGCGCCGCCGGCTGATCAGCGCGGCGCGGTCCGCCGCGGGCGCGCCCGGGCCACGGGGCTCGTGGGCCACCGGCGCCCACGTACCACGGTAGGGTCCCCGATGCGTGGTTTGCGGGGCCCGCTTCTGCGGACTCCGGAAGCGTCCATGCGACACGATCGTGCCCTTCCGGAGGAGACAGCCGCGGCGATTCTCGGTCACGGCCGATTCCCTCGACGCGCTCTACCGTGCGCACGCCCGCGGCATCCTCGTCTTCTTCTCGCGGCGTCTGTCGGACCCCCAGGCAAGCCTGGATCTTCTTGCGGAGACGTTCACCGCGGCGTTCGCGTCGCGGCGAACGTTCAAGGGCGATTCAGAAGAACAAGCCGTCTCCTGGCTCTACGGCATCGCCCAGAACGTCTTCCTCATGCACCTTCGCAGCGAGGGCGCGCGCCGCCGGACGCTCGCGCGACTGCCGGTCTCCCCGCCGCTGCTCACCTCGCCCGAGATCGAGCAGATCGAGAACCTGTCGGCAACGGGCGACGTCCGCCGGCGGTTGTCGAACGCGATGGGTGCGTTGCCCGAGACTCATCGCGAGGCGATCGAGCTGCGCGTCGTCCGCGAGCTAACGTACGGGGAGATCGCCGCGAAGCTCGACATCACCGAAGCGACCGCCCGAGCGCGAGTGAGTCGGGGGCTCCGGGCCCTCGGAGGGCGGGTCGGCCAGATCGACGGTGGTCCGGGGCATGAGGCCTGAGGATCACGAGACTCCGTTGCCGGCCGTCGATGCGCTGGGGGATCAGCTGCACGCCCATCACCGCCGCATCGAGCAGCGGGAACGTCGACGTCGGGTCCTGGGCGTCACGGCCGGCGCGCTGTCGGCCGGGGCGCTCGCTTTCGCGGTGGCCGGCGATCACCTCACCTCGGAGTCCGCGTCCCCCAAACGCGAGCACGTCTTGCGCCGGGGATCGGTCGGCGACGCAGAATGGGAGCTCGTCTCGTCGGCGGACAAGGGCGCCCCTTGCATCCGCGTCCTCGTGGGCGGCACCCCGCGCGGCACCTGCGTTGCGATGGACCGAGCCGCGATCCGTCACGACGCGCAGCAGGTGCCCTCCTCCGGTCGCCTCATCGTCTACGGAGCGGTCGCAAGCAACGTCGCCACTGTGGAGATCACCGACGGGGCCGGACCCCGCCGAAGGTACGCGACCGCACCGGTCGGTGATGCTCATTCCGATGTCCGCTACTTCGTGGCCGCAGTTCGCCAGCAGCGGCGCCACGTGGTCAGGGTGCGTGCGGTGCCGTCCCGCGAACGCCAGGGCCGGAACCCGGATCAGGTGATCCGGGTTCCGGCAACGCCCTGATTCGGCCCTCGCGGATGACGCCGCGCCGCCGTGGACGTTAGGACCTAGCGCTCGGCCCGCTGGGTCGGAACCGCCGTCGGGCGAACCTCGCGACGGAACGTGGCCCCGTCGTCCGATGCCCACGTGAGCGTGTACGGTGCCGTTCCTCGGTAGACGTAGGCCCCGTCTCGTACGGGGATCGTGGTCCGAGCACCGGTCGCACCCACGACGTCGACCGAGTCGACGTCGCTGGGGACGAGGCCGGCGACGACCGGGTGTGGGGCGTCGTTGGCATTTCCCACCAGCACGCCCGGAGGGATCGTGGCGCCGACCTCGCCGCAAGACGATCCGGCCACGCTGCGACCGCTCGGGCGCCAGAGGATGCAGAC
Organism: Patulibacter sp. NPDC049589; assembly: GCF_040675535.1. Taxonomy (NCBI): domain Bacteria; kingdom Bacillati; phylum Actinomycetota; class Thermoleophilia; order Solirubrobacterales; family Patulibacteraceae; genus Patulibacter; species Patulibacter sp. NPDC049589. Next base: position 55,993 of record NZ_JBFAPC010000010.1, read on the forward strand.
CTCCCGGTCGCCGTTCTGGAAGGCGAACGCCTCTCCGGAAGCGTCGTTGAAGACGCGACGTGACGTCGTTGCGATCTCCGCCGCAGCTCGCTGATTCTCCGCAGCCGGGCTCGCAGAGGTGAAGACGTCATCGGGCCGCTGGGGACGTGTGAAGGCCTCGAAGCGATCGGCGGCGGCGTTCGCCGTGGAGGAGCGCGACGGTGCCTGCTCGCCGATGGCGGTCGTCGCAGTGGCGAGCCCGCCCGCCGTCGCGGTCGCAGCGGTGATGGCGAGGAGGACGGTGCGCCGCCCGCGCAGGTTCCCGGACGACGTGATCATGTACACGCAGTTGTTGTTCCCGATCGCCACCGCGAGCGTCCGCAGCGATGCCACGGATCGAGTCGTAGTCTCCATCTCTCCTCTTCCTGGTCGATAGGGCGACGGAGGCGTCGTCCTCTCCGGGAGTTGCAACACCGCCAGATCCGTGACAGAGACTTCGACGTGGTCGACTACGGCCTTGACGCGCCGTCGTTCCTGGGAGGTCGCGTCCGGCCAGCACGCGGCGGTCCTGCGGCGGGAGAGCCCGGCGGTCCTCGGGCGCGGATGGGGGCGGGTCCTTCGTGGTGGTCATCGCCCGGCACTCCCAGGGGACGGCGGGGAATTGAGCGGAGGGCAGCGGACGAACCGTCGTCCGTGCCGAGCGACCGCGCTCAGCCGGTGCGCGAGATCGGGAAGCGCCCCGCCCGGACGGCGGCCACGACCGCCTCGTGGTCGGCCGGTCCGACCGGGGCCTGCAGCAGGACCAGGCCCTCGGGATCGTCGACCGGGCGCATCGCGTGCAGGTCCAGGCGGAGCTCGTCGCCACCGGGCGTCCGGACCTCGATCCGGCGGGTCGTGAGGTCCGCGACGCCCTGGCACGTCCACCACTCGTGGAGCTCCGGGAAGTCGGCGTTGAGGACCTCGTAGAGCTCCTGCGTCCGCGGGTCGTCCATCCGGGGCGCCGTCTGCATGCGCATCTGGGCGAGGACGGCGCGGGCCAGCGGCTCCGGGTCGACGAGGCCGGAACGCACCGCCGGGTCGCCGACCAGCGTCCACATGAGGTTGCGCCGCTCCGGGGCGATCTCCGCCGGGTCCGACCAGACCGCCGCGTACGCCGCGTTCCAGGCGGTGATGTCGAGCCGGCGGTCCAGCAACAACGCCGGCGACGTCGGCCAGGCGTCGAGCAGCGGGGACGCGCGACGCACCAGCGCCTCGTGGTCGACCTCGGGCTTGGGCGGCGGCATGTGGCCCGCCAACGCCAGCAGGTGGCGCGACGGCGCGGGCTCCAAGCGCAGCGTGCGGCCGATCGCCTCGAGCACGTGCTTGGAGGCGGCCACCCGACCCTGCTCGATCCACGAGTACCACGCGAGCCCGACCCCCGAGAGCGCCGCGACCTCCTCGCGCCGCAGCCCGGGCGTCCGGCGGCGTCCGTTCACGGGAAGGCCGACGTCCTCCGGCGTGGTGCGCTCGCGGTGCGCCCGCAGGAACCGCCCGAGCTCCTTCAGGTTCGCCGCGTTGCCCGCGTCCGCCGGCGGTCCCTCCTGATCCCGGGCGTCGGACGCCGCGGGTCGGGGGAACGGGAGGACGGGGGACCGGGTCATGGCCCCGCTCATGATAGTCGCTATTCCGATCAGCTTTCGAGATATATGCCGATCCGGGCGATGGCGGCGTCCGCGGGGCCGCCGTCGGGGACCGCGACGTGCCAGCAGTGACCGACCCCCGCCCACGTCTCCAGGAGCGTCGTGCCCCCGGCCTCCGAGGCACGCCGCGCGAACTCGACGCCCTCGTCGATCAGCACCTCCGCCTCGCCGACCTGCACGAGGGTCCGCGGCAGGGCGGCCAGCGCCTCGTCGGACGCGAACAGCGGCGACGCCAGCGGGTCGCGGGGATCGCCGCCGTCGAGGTACGCGGCGGCGGAGCGCAGGCTCGTCGGGCGGCTGATGATCTCGTCGGTCTCGGCGCAGCGCTCGTAGGACTCCGACGCCGCGGTCAGGTCGAGCCACGGGGACAGGAGCACGAGCGCGCCGGGCGGCGAGATCCCGGCGGCGCGGGCCGCCAGCAGCCCGGCCACCGCGAGCCCACCCCCGGCCGATTCGCCGACGAGGACGCGCCGGGCGGGGTCCTCCTCCTGCTCCGCCAGCTGCGCGAGGGCGGCGACGACGTCGTAGACGGCGGCGGGGAACGGATGCTCGGGGGCCAGCCGGTACGCCGGGAGGAGCAGCTGCAGGTCGGCCTCGGCGGCCAGGTGCGACCCGACGCCGACCGCGCCGCGCGGGCCGCCGGCGCGGTAGCCGCCGCCGTGCAGGAACAGCCCGGTCCCGCGCGTGCCGCCGGACGCCGGGGTCACGCGCAGCCCCGGGCGACCGCCGATCGTCGCGTCCTCCACCTCCGTGCCGGGAGCGTGGACGACCCGGTCGGCGAACGCCTCGAGGTTCGCGCGGGTCTCGGCGATCTCCTCCGGGGTCAGCAGCGGGACGGTCGACGGGTCAGACACGGTGGGACTCCTCGGGGGCGGGGGACGGGCGGGACGCGGTGGGCCGGCCGGGCGGATCGACGACGGTCGCGCGCCCGGCGGCCGACGCGGGCCGGGACGACGCGCCCGGGGCCGATGCCGCGGGGCCCCCCGCGGTCGGGCCGGAGGACACGTCGGGCCGCAGCGCCTGGAGCAGCGCCGGCAGCGTCTCGGGCCGCCGGCGCAGCTCCGGGGTCGGGGCGACGAAGAGGTTGATCGCGGTCACCCCGGGGACGACGAAGCGGGCGATCTGCTCGCGGCAGGACTCCGGGCTGCCGTGGATCCAGAGCGCGTCGACGACCTCGTCGGGGATCGCCGCCCCGGCGCCGTGGCGGTCGCCGTGGTCGAAGCGCTCGCCGGACGCCCGCAGCAGGTCGGCCCGGCCGAGCTCGGCGTGGAAGGCCCGGTAGGGCTTCTGGTTGAGGATCCAGCCGAGGAACCCGCGGCCGGTCGCGCGGGCCTCGTCGGCGTCCGCCGTCGGCTGGACGAAGAGCTTCACGACCGTCCGGCGGCCCGGGCGCGGCGCGTCGGCCCGGCGCAGGACCGGGCCGAGGTCGTCGGCGCCCAGGAGGTTCAGGACCGCGCCGTCGGCCTCGTCGTACGCGAGCCGGGTCATCTTCTCCCGCAGCGCCCCGACGAGCACGAGCGGCGGCCGGGCGGGCGCGAACCCGAGGTGGAACCCGCGGGCGGAGAACGTCTCGTAGTCCTCCCGGACGACCTCGCCGCGGAACGCCGCCTTGAGGAACCGCACGGTGTCGCGGACGCGGGCGAGCGGCTTGCCGTGCGGCACCCCGTTGAGCGCGGTGACGTGCGCGGGGACCGACGAGCCGACGCCGAGCAGCACCTCGCCGCGCGTCACCTCGGCGAGCGTGCCGGCCGTCTGCGCCAGCACCCCGTGGCCGCGGGTGAAGACCGGGACCACGCCGGTGCCGACGTTGAGGCGCGGCTGCCAGGCGGCCGCGGCGGTCAGCGGGGTGAACGCGTCGAAGCCGCCGCCCTCGCCCGTCCAGACGTCGGCGTAGCCGAGATCCGGAAAGGCCTCGATCACCCGGCGGTGTTCGAGCAGCGCCCGGCCGGGCAGCGGCAGGTTGACGCCCCAGCGCAGGGGGGCGTAGCCCGGGGCGCTCACGCGGCCGTCCCGGAGTCGTGCCGTCCGGCGCTCGCGCCGCGCGACCGGCGCCCGCGGGACGGGCGGACGCGGGACGGGCGGACGCGGGACGAGTGCGGTTGCGGGGACATGCTCAGACCTCCGAGGTCCGGGTCGTGGGGATCGGGTCGCGGGCGCGGCCGCGGGCGGCGGCCTCGCGGGCGTCGGGACGCAGGCGGGGGTGGGCGAGGGTCAGCGCGCCGACGGTCGCCAGGAGCGCGAGGCCCCCGCCGACGACCGCGACGCCCACGTCGGTGTGGCGGAACGACCCGACGAGGACGACGCCGATCGCGGTGCCGCCGTAGAGGACGGCGGTGTTCCACGAGCTCGAGGTCGCCGCGAGCGAGGGGCGCGCCTGGATCAGCAGCGTCTGGACATTGGCGCCGAAGGCGCCGCTGGCGACGAACCAGACGACGACCGCGGCGCAGGCGACCACGAGCGGGCTGCCGAGCGCGGCCGCGCCGGCGCCGACGCCGAGCAGCAGCGTCCAGCCGGGGATCCAGGCGCGGTCGTCGCGGCCGTCGCGGCGGGCGGCGTCGCTGATCCGGCCGGCGAGGACGGAGCCGATCGCGCTGCCGGTGCCGACGAGCACGCCGAGCAGCCCGAGTGCGGTGACCGACAGCCCGAAGCGGTCGTCCAGGGCGGCGCCGATGAACGTGTAGGCGCCGAGGTTCGCGCCCTGCAGGAGCAGCACGACGATCAGGACGCGCCGGATCAGCGGGTCGCTCCAGACCGCGAAGACGGTCGACAGGCGCAGGCGGGGCGCGGCGGCCCGGGCCTCGGCCTCCGCGGTCCCGCGGTCACGGGTCTGGCGCCAGACGACCGGCAGGACGAGCCCCGAGAGCACCGTCAGCCCCCAGAACGACGCGCGCCATCCGCCGCCACCGGCCAGCAGGCTGGCGAGCGGCACACCCAGCACCTGGCCGGCGGAGAACAGCGCCAGGCCGGACCCGATCGCCCGGCCGCGGGCCTCCTCCGGCGAGCGCTCGGAGAGGTGCGCCCAGATCGACGGACCGGCCAGCGCGGCGCCGAGCGCCCCGACGATCCGGGCGGCGACGAGGACCGCGAGGCTGCCGGCCAGCGCCGCGACGAGGTTGCCGAGCAGGAAGAGGACGGCCCCGGCGACGATCGTCGGCCGGCGCCCGACGCGGTCCGCGACGGCGCCGAGGAACGGGGCGGTCAGCGCGTAGACGAGCGTGTAGGCGGTGACCGTGATCGCCGCCCGCGACTCGGACACGCCGATCGAGTCGGCGATCGTCGGCAGCAGCGGCGAGACGAGGAACGTCTCGGTGCCGATGAGGAACAGCAGCACGTAGACGCCGACGAACCCCCGCCACGGCACGCTCGGCGGGGCCGGCGCGGTGGTGTCGATCCGGCCCGTGCGGCGGGAGCGGCTCATGCGGTGGTGCGGTCGCGGTGCATCCGGACCGATGGTGGGGGCCGCCCGCGGGCCCTGCCAGACCCGTACGCATGCAGATAGTCGGGGTCACAGGCTGGCGGCGGTCCGACGGGGAGCGCCGGGCGCGTGCCCGGCCCGCGGGACCGGGGCCCGGCGCCGGACGGCGCCCGACGGCGGGTCGGAGGCGTCGGGGGACCGCCGCGACCGCCGCCGGGAGGAGCGCGCCTACGCCGCCGCGGCGAGGGGCGCCGGCAGCACGCCGAGCCCCGCCAGCGCCCCGAGGAACCGCGCGGCGACGAGGTCGTGGCCGGCCGGGTTCGGGTGCAGGCGCTCCGCGTCCTCGGGCTCGAGGAAGAGGTGCGCCGACGACGGGCCGAAGACGTCGAGCCCGTCCACGTGGTGGACGTGCCGGTCGCCGTGGTCGCGCAACAGCCCCACGGCCTCCCCCGCGATCCGCCGGCAGTCGCGGATCGTCAGGCCCGACGGGCCCGGGACGTCCTCGCGGTCCGGCGCGAACGTCGTCGACATCACGACGAACGGCGTCTCGGGGTGCGCGTCGCGGACGGTCCGGACGAAGCCGATGATCGCCGCGGCGAACGTCTCGGCGTTGAGCGCGCCGAGCGCCTGGCTGTTGATGCCGACGCACGCCGACAGCAGCGCCGCGGGCCGGTCGCGCATCAGCCGGGCGGTCATCGGCTGCAGGTGGCAGGCGGCGCCGAGCGCCAGCGACGTCAGGTCGAGCCCCGCGGTCCGCGCGACGGTCGCGACCCACGCGCGGCTCGGCGACGCGGCGCCGCGCCCCTGCGAGATCGAGCTGCCGTAGTGGAACCAGGGCGGCGCGTCGGCGCCGGGCGAGACCACGTGTGGGGTACTACGTCCGAAACCTTGCCCGCCGTCGTGCAGGTGGCAGAGCTGTTTGAAGACGATCTCGACGGCTTCGCGATCATC